>DAORSV010000116.1:0-1541 GCA_035443705.1 Gammaproteobacteria bacterium | reverse complement strand
ACAATTGTGTTAAAAAAGATCCGAACCTCGAAATACAAGGACGTATTGCGTTAATTTTTGAAATCTTTTTAGAAAAAGGAACAGCGGCGAGAGTTTTAAGATATTTTAATGATCACAATTTAACGATTCCTCGATATAATGCTTTTGGAGATTTATATTGGCGAATACCCAAGATCTCAACGATTACTTTTATTCTAAAAAATCCGGCGTATGCGGGTGCTTTTGCATACGGACGATCACGAGTGATCCGTCAAGGTCCGGCATTAGAACAAAAGATCAAAAGAGTTTCAATGGCGGAATGGAAAATTCTTGTTAAAGATAAATACCCCGCTTATGTAAGTTGGAAAACCTTTGAGAAAATTCAAAATATACTAAGTGATAATCACGCAGAATATGTTCGTAATGGCACGCGCGGGATCCCTAGAGGTGGAGCAGCTTTGTTGCACGGTATAATGTATTGTGGCGAATGCGGCCACAAGATGATTGTTCAATATAAAGGACGTAATCAATATTTATGCAATTTTCTACGGCTACAGTGTCTCTCACCGGTATGTCAACGTTTGCCAGCAGATCCGATTGACAAGTACGTTATTGAAAATTTTTTTGAAGCACTGAAACCAATAGAATTAGATGCTTATGCTCAAGTTGTTACTTCTCAAACAGAATTAGAAAAGAAAACCAATAAATCTAGGATGCAGCAATTAGAGCGTTTAAGATATCAAGCCAAGCTTGCAGAACATCAATTTAATCAAGTTGATCCTGCGAACCGCTTAGTAGCCTTAGAACTTGAAACCCGATGGGAGCAAGCATTAAATGAATTAAAATCATTTGAATCAGAACTCAAAGAAAATGAAAATAATAAATGCAAAATTGAATTATCACAAGAATTAAAAACGGCATTTTTAAACATTGGTAAAAAGCTTCCGACCATTTGGGATAAATCGATTCTTTCACGGCAACAAAAAAAGTCTTTTATCCGTTGTTTAATTGACAAAGTCATCGCGCACCGCATAAGACCAGATACTGTAGAAGTGCGTATTGTCTGGAAAGGTGGAGAAATAACAACCGCTGTCATTCCAACTACAGTGGGTTCTTTCGTTAGTTTGTCTTCATCAGAAGAAATGGTGCAGACTATTATTAAATTAAGTAAAGCTGGAAAAACTGACCTGGAGATTGCACAATATTTAACAGAAAAAGGGCATCGTTCACCGATGAAATCACAAGTCATCGAAAGCACTGTAAGAACCATACGTTTAAGACACGGTATTATTAGAGTAAAATCTCAATCTCGTCCCTTTAAAGCGAGCGGTTATCTTAGCGTCTCTCAAATAGCACGACAGCTTGAAGTTTCTAACCATTGGGTTTACGATCGTATTCATAACGGTCAAATAAAAGTTGACCAATGTAGAAACAACGTAACACGAAAATATTTGTTTGCAGACACTCCAGAAACCATTAAACTATTAAAGGCCATTAAGAATGGCAGAAAATGAGTTCTAGAACCCACATTTTTTATAGGAGTATCAACATGCGTAATCGAA
>DAORSV010000115.1:0-1607 GCA_035443705.1 Gammaproteobacteria bacterium | reverse complement strand
CCTCGTATCTTGTTCTCAATCACTGGAGAGTGATTAAATCATCCGGGGGCACTTGGGTGAGGGGACGAGGAAGCCGTGAAGCTCCTCAGGGCTAAACGACCCTGATATCAAGATTTAGCAACTCGTCCCTACTTTTGTTCTGTAAGACTGGACGGTGTCTTAGGCCTCGATTTTACTCGATGAGCCTGTATAAACGAGGATGGTCTTGAACAAAATCTCGCCAAGCGCTAAGAAATACTATTTAAGAGGAGGCGAATATGTCAAATACGGATGTATTGGGTGTGGATATCAGTAAAGCCACTTTCGATGTCGCTTTATTGGCAAATGATAAAGTAAAAACTAAAAAATTTAATAATAAAAACAAAGGGTTTTTGGAACTGATTGAATGGCTAAAAAATAAAAACATAACAACTTTACATGTTTGTATGGAAGCTACTGGTAATTATGGTGATGCATTGGCAACCTATTTGTTCGAGCTGGGTTATACGGTTAGTGTGGTTAATCCTGCGCAAATCAAAGGGTTTGGAAAAAGTGAACTATCTCGCAACAAAACGGATCGAGCTGATGCACAGTTAATTGCCCGTTTTTGTCGTGCAATGGCTCCAGTCTCCTGGACTCCAAAACCTCAACACATTCGAGAATTACAAGCTTGGGTGCGTCGTCTTGAGGCATTACAGAACATGTATTACCAAGAGAATAATCGTTTTGGGGTTGTAGATGTCATTGTAAAAGCATCTATTAAAAAAATCATGGGGCAGCTAGAGAAAGAAATTGCGGACATTAAAAAAACGATTCGTGAGCATATTGGCGCGCATCCAGATTTACAGGCAAAAAGTGCATTATTAGCAACAATTCCTGGCGTTGGCGAAGCAACAATTTCTCAGATATTGGCTTTTGTAGGTAATGTAGAGGCATTTAAAAATGCTAAACAGTTGGCAGCCTTTGTTGGTCTCAATCCTACACAACGGCAGTCTGGAACTTCAGTACGCGGTCGTACACACCTATCAAAAATGGGTGATTCAAATCTAAGAAAAGCACTATATCTGCCGGCCATGACCGCTAAGAAATATAATCCCATCATTAAGAAGTTTTGCGATAACTTAGCTAATGGTGGAAAGCCAAAAATGCTAATTATAGGTGCGGCCATGAGAAAATTAATCCACATTATCTACGGTGTATTAAAGTCTCAAAAACCTTTTGATGCGAATATTGCGATGGTTTAAATAAAAGTCCGCCGTTAAGCGATGATTGAAATATAACCCTATCGTGAGCGACCGGCAAGCTAAAATTGCGAGAGCCGACGAGGGTAGAGTGTTGCTGAAAGTTTTTTTAACAAGAAATCTTTCGCTGAGTTGTTTTATGAATTTTTTTATTTTTTAATTGCAAGGTTAGCATTGAAGGATGTCATTCATGGCATAGGCAGCGCAATAGGCGAAGCGGAAGGCGGGGTCAAGGAGGAGTTCCCGAGTCCGCGAGGGAAAGCTCCTTGACCCCGCTTGACGGGAAGCCTACCATTATGCCGCCATGAATGCGGCTTTGAACGCATCTATAAAATCCTACAATGAAAATTTTTTAATTTATGGGGTTGACAGTCAAGACGGTATCTT
>DAORSV010000114.1:0-1617 GCA_035443705.1 Gammaproteobacteria bacterium | reverse complement strand
TACCTTTTCTTGAGGTTCTGCCATAATGGTCGATATGAAAGCATTTCTCCTTTGTGCCTCTGTGTTAGAATCCTTTTCAATAGCTTCCCATTCTACTTGCCAGGTATTAGGCGCATCAGGCGCGAGATTTGTGACACCTTTGATATTAACTGAGCGTGTAACACCACTTTCTAATACTTTCTTCGCGACAGAATTACTGCTGACTACGTTTAATTGTGTCTCAATAAAATCAATCGTTTCGCTACTTGCCATTAAAGACAGTTTTTTAAATCGTGCTTCTTCAGTAACTCCATCAATCGTATGTAAGTCCACTACAAACTCAGCAGATAGCATTCCCATCAGAATGCTTAAACCCTGCGTATTTTTTTCAATAGGCTCAACCTTAATCACCTGAGAATCTTTATTGTAACCGCTTATAAGATAGGGCTTCGTCTCTTTTAAAGGTAAAAGCCATAAAATAACCGAGGCTTCAGCCAGTACCGCTAAGAGCAAAACAATCACAACTGTTCCAACGGTTTTCACAACCCACCATTCACAATAAAAAGACGCATTAATTGCTTTTACTTCTTTATCAGCCTCCTTTACATTGAAATTGGACAAAACATTCATGTTTTAACCCGTTTCCCATTAACATAAAAAGGCGGTTTTTTACAAACACTTTCGCAAGGACTTTTAACAGGTTGATCCCCTGGTTTTTTAAAAACATTAGCGCAACCGGATAATAAAACTGCGGTTGTGCCTATTACAAAAATTCTAAATAATTTATTTATATGATCTCCTATTTAACTTCTTGCTCATTTATTCCTATTTACCAACAGTCATAAATACCTTCTCTTTAAGTAGCATAATTCTTTTTAAATTTATTCCTTAAATCTGAAAAGCTTCCACCCGTATAAATATCAGTTGCCTTAGCCATTTTTCGGGTCGCACGCCACAATCCGCTGCCTGCGGCTTTTGCTGAACTCCAGGTGGTTTGTCCTGATTTAGAAGCAATGAACCCTAAACCACCTGCCATAGTTGCGCCCATAATGCCGGGAAGCAGTGAATTATTGGGAGAATTTGTTATTCCACCTGCTATTTTAGGCGCACAAAGTAAAAAGAAAATCGAGAAACAAGCGGTAATACCCATTGTAGACAAATTAGATATCATATCTAACTCTGACACACTGGCTGGATTTGTAGCAACCAGAACATTTTTGACAACAAATAACATTAATCCCATACATAACGCTGCTATCATCAAAACTAAAATAGAAGTAATAGCCATTCGTATGGCACCAAGGGTATAAGATCGCGTGCTATCAAAAGCACAAGTCAAAATCAAAAAAGGAGCAACCGCGCTGATGGCGGTTAAATCGAGTATCATAGCCGCTAAATACAAAGCAAATAACGAGAGCGTCATAACAAAAACAATCATAATGCAAATTGATATACCAGCGGCCAAGATTCCTGATAAGAACCCGGCTTTGGAACACACTTCAAAAAGAAGCTGCATCATTTCCCATGTAACATTTTCAAAAACTTTAAGCATTTGTTCATTATTTGTAATCCTCTCTCGTGTGGCTCTAGGCGCGGCAGATATGATAGCGCCAGTTAAATGTACAGAAGAAAGCTTGA
>DAORSV010000113.1:0-1665 GCA_035443705.1 Gammaproteobacteria bacterium | reverse complement strand
TCAGCAACAACAATGCCATACTTATCTCTAACTTTTAGCATCTGAATCAAAACCTGAGTATGTAAATAATTCTGTGTAAACTGGACATAGCCATACTTTTGCATCCCACTTAAAGATTAAAAATTAATCTTCAGTTAAGAGCCATTGCACTATTGCACACACTTTTTACAATGTCAACCTCCAAATTGTGTGTGGGCACCTGACAGATGTGTGGAGAAACCTGGTGAATAAGGCGAGAAAAACAAATTTCCCTCCCCATTATTCACCAATATTCACCACACTGTGCCCGACACCCGTTTATTTTTTTACATTACTATTTTATTAACTAATGCGGCAATCTATCGCCAAATTCAATCATGAAGCGACTCATCGCTCCTCCCCAATTGCGGATTGGCATCGTCCATTTCTTCGATATATTTTTTATTCCCAAATACAGTTGCTTGAATGCCGCTTCATCAGAAGGGAAAAAACGCTTGTTCTTTAGCACCTTACGCAAGGTCATGTTTAATGATTCTATTGCATTGGTGGTATAAATAACACGCCTGATTTCAGCAGGATAATTAAAAAATGGCGTAATATTTGTCCATTTTTCATACCATAAACGGCTAATCGCAGGGTACTGTTGATCCCATTTATTCGAAAACGCATCTAATGCTAATTCAGCCTCTTCTACGGTCGAAGCTTCATAGATCGTCTTCAGGTCTTGTATTACTGCTTTGCGTTCCTTGTAGCCCACATAACGCAATGAATTTCGTATAACATGGACAATGCACAACTGCGTAATCGTTTTTGGATAAACGGTTTCGATCGCTTCCACAAATCCAGTGAGTCCATCGACGCAGGCAAACAGAACATCCTGAACACCTCGATTCTTTATTTCTGTTAATACATTTAGCCAAAATTTAGCGCCTTCATTTGGGCTAACCCACATCCCTAATAGCTCTTTTTGGCCTTCCATGTTCACGCCAAGTGCCAAATAAATTGCTTTATTGATTACCTGCTTATTCTCTTTCACTTTGATGACAATAGCATCCAAATAAACAATAGGATAAATGGGATCCAAACTACGGCTTTGCCAAGTTTTGACTTCATCTAACACGGCATCCGTAACATTCGAAATCAACGTGTGAGAAATATCTACGCCATACAAATCTTGCAGCTGGGCTTGAATATCCCGAGTGGTCATGCCACGGGCATACAAAGATAAAATCTTCTCGTCAAAACCCTCAAAACGTGTTTGATGCTTAGGAAGTAACTGGGGCGAATAGCTTCCATTGCGGTCTCTTGGAATATCTAATTCGACCTCTCCGTATTCACCCTTGAGGGTTTTAGAGGTAGTGCCGTTACGAGAATTTCCCGTGTTGTGGCCTAACGTGTCGTGTTTTTCATATCCTAAATGCGTAGTAAGCTCAGCATTTAGGGCGCTTTCCATGATAGATTTAACAAAGCTTTTAATTAAGCCGTTTTCACCAAAAAAATCTTCCGGTGTTTTGCAGTCCTTGATCAGTTCATCCACAAGGTGTTTGTTTAGCTTGCTCACAGTTAGTACTCCTAATAACGAGTTGATTTTAACTAACTATGTCTATTTACACAAACCTCTTTACACTCCCCAAAACCTCTGGAAAGTGGGTGACACTCAACTTTCTTAGGAAATTTGTACAATAA
>DAORSV010000112.1:0-1737 GCA_035443705.1 Gammaproteobacteria bacterium | reverse complement strand
CTCCAAAAATTTAACCTTCGCTAATGAATTGGAGTATTAGAATGTGAGAAAGTTCACCCAAAAAGTTAGGATGTCAAATCTGAACAGAGGCAAAAAATCTGTTTTTTTATATAGTTTTTTTGTTGATGCTACAGGACGTGCATGGCACATCTTTAATTTAAAAAAAAAGGGTAATTAGCTGTATACACACCTCGTGCAGTGTATACACAACTCGTGAGGACTCTAGATTTAACTTAACTGCTTAGTCTTCTAGGCCTAATCGTCCGATAATACGGCTCCCATAAGGTTTTTTTAACAGCATCTTCTGATGTTATATTCGAATCCAAGCGTGCTTGACCTTCTTCTCGCGCTTTATCTACCACAGCAATCGCAATTTTAATCGCAACCGATCTCGCCTCACTTAAATGCGGTAAGAGCGGCGCATCTATCCCTACAGGCGCAGCGCTGCTCAATGTCTTGCACGCTGTCCATAAAATGCTATCGGTTAAGGATTTCGCACGCGAGGCAATTAATCCTAAACCAATCCCCGGAAAAGAAAATGCATTATTGCACTGTGCACACACATCACCAAAAGGACTACCTGTTGCAATTAAGGCTTTGCCTGCTGTCCATTTTAATAAATCAGCAGGTGTCGCTTCCGATTGTTCGGTGGGGTTAGACAACGGGAAAATAACGGGTCTTGGCGTATGCAAAACCATTTCTCGTACAATTTCTTCTGTAAAAGCACCGCCAACCGCGGAACAGCCAATTAAAATAGTCGGCTTAATTTTTTTAACCACTGCTTCCAAAGATAATCCCAGTTTTTCTTCACGAACGTAAGGCAATTGAAACGGCATTAAGTTTGGCATATTGCGCACCAATAGCCCTTCGCGATCAATCAGCCAAATCTGAGCGATTGCGGCATCTTCTAATACCCCTTCACGCTTTAAACTATCTACTAATCGATCGGCAATACCAACGCCTGCTGTCCCCGCACCAAAAATAACGATACGTTGATCAGCCAATTTTTGCTGAAGCTTATCCATTGCCGTTAACACTGCAGCAACAGCGGCAACAGATGTGCCTTGCATGTCGTCATTAAAAGTACACAGTTCGTCTCTATAACGTTCTAAAATGCGACGAGCATTGTCTTTTCCAAAATCTTCCCAGTGCAAAAATGTATTCGGAAAATGTCTTTGGATTGCACGTACAAATTTCTCAATAAACTGATCGTATTCTTTACCTTGTATGCGCGGATGTCGCCAACCTAAATATAAAGGATCTTCTAAGAGCTTTGGATTATTAGTCCCCACATCTAACATAATGGGTAATGCATGATACGGATTGATGCCTCCACAGATGGTATATAACATTAATTTTGCAATAGGAATACCAATTGCTCCAACACCTTGATCTCCTATTCCTAAAACCCGTTCGCCATCGGTAACAACAATAACGCTCAATTCAGGGTGCGTTCTATTTTCTAAAATTAAATCCATATTATCTTGATCTTGATACGAAATAAAAAGACCTCGCGGTTGTCGAAATTCGTGGCTAAATGCTTTTACAGCTTGTCCAACACTGGGTGTATACAAAATCGGGATCATCTCAACCAAATGCACACTCACCAATTTGTAAAATAAAACTTCATTTTTATCGTGTAAATTGTTCAAATAGATATGTTTTTGTAAATCACTTTTATACTTTTTATATTGATGATAGGCGCGTACAACTTGTTCATCTAATGTCTCTATTTTT
>DAORSV010000111.1:0-1842 GCA_035443705.1 Gammaproteobacteria bacterium | reverse complement strand
GATTTTATTGGTGGCCAGACCTGGAATTGAACCAGGGACACGAGGATTTTCAGACAGCGTCACTTTTTTTAATCTAAAGTCACGCAATGATTTTTAGCATCTGTTAAGATCTAAAACCATACAAAACCGCCCAGGTGCTTCTCAAGCCCTATGAATTTTCTTTGGCTTTTTTAGTTTTTTTGAGTACTAAATCACTTCAACCCCTTAGCTTTGATACAGGTAAAAAAAATTAACCAGTAGGATTTAATCTGTAAATAAATACAGTAAAATTTTATGCCTTTATTTTTGATTTTTGTATTTTTTGAAAATAAAAGGCATTTTTATTTTCACATTTGTAAATAATAAAGATATTATTTGATTTTTATTTTCGATTTATGCTATTTTTGAAAATAAGAGTCCATTTTGAGCACACTTATTTTTAAAGGAAAGGATAATGAATCAAACTCCCAGTGGAAGGTACACTCCGTGCCCCGGGGGCTATACGGCGTTTATTCCAAACCCCTTGCCTCCCAAAATTGAATGGTCAACCCAGCTAATCAATGCCTTGTCAGATGCTGACCGTTTGCTTGGTCGTTTGGCAGGAGAAGGGGGTAAATTGCCAAACCCCCATATTTTTATTCGCCCTTTTATTATGAGGGAAGCGGTTTTATCAAGCCGGATTGAAGGCACACAGTCTACTTTAGGGGAAATGTTAGCAAAAGAAGCCGGTGCAGTTGTAGAACAGAATGTTGATGATATGCGGGAAGTAAGTAACTATGTGGCAGCTCTTGAATATGGCATAGTAAGATTAGAGAGTTTACCCCTTTCGCTGCGCTTACTTCGTGAATTGCATGAGAAGCTTATGGAAGGTGTTAGAGGACAACATGCAACGCCTGGTGATTTTAGACGTAGTCAAAATTGGATAGGCTCAGCGGGTTGCACCCCCACCACAGCGACGTATGTTCCTCCTCCCCTTGATCATATGATGTCTTGTTTAGATGCGTTAGAACATTTTTTTCACGATAGAACGTTGCCTCCGCTTGTACAAGTTGCACTTGTGCATTACCAATTTGAAGCAATCCATCCGTTTTTAGATGGTAATGGCAGAGTAGGTCGACTGCTAATCATTCTATTTCTGCTTGAAAGAAGAATTTTACCCAATCCATTTTTATATCTTTCAGCTTTTTTTGAAGCGACACGAAACGATTATTATTCTGGTTTGCTTCAAGTGAGTAAAGAAGGAAATTGGAATAATTGGTTAGTATATTTTTTAAGCGGTGTTGCAAGGCAAGCGGAAGATGCGTTGTCACGGGCAGAGCGTATTAATCAATTACTAACCAAATGGCGATCAAATACAGCTGGAACTTCTCTGCCGAATCAGTTGATTGAACATTTGGCGGGTAATCCATTTGTTACGGCGAAAAAAATTGTTGAAACCTTTCACGTTGCGCCAGCTACGGTCCAACGTGCCATCGATAAACTTGTAAAATTTGGAATATTAAGCCTTGAAGGAGATGCTAAACGGAATCGTGTTTATTGTGCAAAAGAACTTTTGGATATTCTGGAAGAACCCGCCAACTTGGTGGTTATGGGGAAAATGTAGAATATGAAGGGGTTAAATCGGAATGCAGAAAAACTTTTTAAAGGGTTTAATATGAAAAGGCGTCAAAAAGAGAAATTTGAGAAGAATAGTTATAGAGGATATTGTGGTGCAAACAGAGAGCAGCTTTATTTTCAGTCACGCAAAAGTCACGCAAGCGGTTTTGGGAAGGCTTAAGAAGATTTCTGAAATTTGTTGATTTTTCTAGTGTTTGCTGGTGGCCAGACCTGGAATTGAACCAGGGACACGAGGATTTTCAGTCC
>DAORSV010000110.1:0-1908 GCA_035443705.1 Gammaproteobacteria bacterium | reverse complement strand
AACAAGCGTTCGCTTTCAGACTGAAATGGGTGTTCGAATTGACCGTAATACGCATTGTAAACAATCTTTGAGCGCAATTGAGTCTGCATTGGTCGGCAATTATCGTTCAGAGCACTTATTTAGTTTAAAGCAAGCGCTTGAAATCTATGATTTCTATGCACAGAAAATAAAAGACTGTGATCTGGCTATTGAAAAAAAGCTTTTAGAGTTTTCTGCTAGTGTAATGCAAGCAGAAAAAGCAACAGAGCCGGTAAAAAAAAAGTTTTCTAAAAATGCGCCGCATTTTGATCTCGCACAACAGATGATCCGTGTAACAGGGGTTGATTTGAGCGAAGTCCCTGGGATCAGTAGCTTAACTACACTTACGCTTATTGGGGAGATTGGATTAGACATGACACGTTGGAAAGATGCGGGTCACTTTGCTTCATGGATGGGTTTATCTCCTGGAAACAAGGTTTCTGGCGGTAAACGTTTAAGTGGTAAAACCAAAGCAAGTGCCAATCGAGCAGCAGCTGCTTTACGAATGGCAACAAGTACCTTACATCATAGCCAAACGGCATTAGGCGCTTATTTAAGACGTCTGAAATCTCGCCGAGGAGCACCCAAGGCTATTACAGCGACTGCACACAAACTCGCTACAATCATTTATCACATGTTGAGGTATGGAACTCGATTCAAAGAGATGGGGCAAGAATATTATGAACAGCAATATAAAGATCGCTTGCTCAGAAACCTAAAGAAAAAAGCAGAATTTTTGGGTTTTGATCTTATTGAAAAAGTAGCCATAGGTAACTGCTCAATAACCGCGGGCAATTACACCTTAATTGGGTGATTGACTCGTCATCAACGGTTTTGAGCATTGTCAATAATCCCCCACTTCTTATTTATTCTCCCCTGGCGCGAACCATTCGGCACTAATGCAACCAAGCCTTTAGTAGATGCTAGTTTTTCCAGTAACGGCAAAAGTGTTTTTTTATTTACACCTAACTGTTCAAGAAAATAACCAATTCTTCTAGTCGCATTATTGTTAGCTGTTTTATACGTAAGTTCAATAAAGTTTTTTAAAAAATTTTTGTCATGAGCGTATTTTTGAAGCCAGAAATAGGCTTCTGGTAACGTTTGATAGCGTTTATTGTAATTAATGGCGTCTAAAATCGTTTTAGCTAAATTTGCTATATTAACGGTTTGCACCTGCGATACAATCGGTAATGTATCGAAACCACTTATATATTTTTTAGCAATCTTATAAAATTTAATTTTAATCCCACCAAAGTCTTTTAACCCCAATATTTTATCGTTGTATACAGATAATTGGTTTGAAATTTGAGTGGAAAAGCCATGTTTATTGAACGCAGTTAAACCACCTATGTAATAATTAGCCTTATGATACGCCATATATCTTGCAATTATTAAATAGTCATTTGGTCGCCAAAAGCCTCCGGGGGGTATATGATTAGGCACAAGATAGACACCACGGAGTAAGCGGAAAATCAATCCGCTTCGATTAAGCCTATAGAGTAATTTGCGCTCCTGCAGAGCCGAGATTCTAAAAGGTTTTTGTAATTGGCCCGTATGGACAATTTCCAGCCCCTTCATTTGCATGTAGGCAAAAAATTTTGTACCCATAGCACCAAGTTCAGGATTTCTATCTTGCATAATTTATGATGATAATCCCTTCCAAAGGGATTATCAAGTAAAAAAAATGCAGCATAAAAAATAGCGATTTAATTAGGACGCCACAAAAAGTCAGCTAACCCGATGGCCACAAAATGCCACACGGGATTTTGGGGGACTTAAGCGAATATTTATAAGTCTATGATTTTAAAGGATAAAGATGGGGCGAACGACGGGGCTTGAACCCGCGACAACCGGAATCACAATCCTAATCGTAAACTTTAAGTATTTGAT
>DAORSV010000109.1:0-1915 GCA_035443705.1 Gammaproteobacteria bacterium | reverse complement strand
CTTAATGCAACGAGATTATGATTACACCCTTGCGCGCGATGGGCATGAATTAGAATCGCGCGTGGCGGTAGGGCAAAATGCCGCACTACGGACGCTGCGACGTTTGAATGCCCGAAAAATGAAGACCTGTGAATCGCCAGTTATATTTTCTGCTGAAATTGCAGGGAGCTTATTAGGTAGCTTTATTTCTGCCATCTCTGGCGGACAGCTCTATCGAAAATCTTCTTTCTTGCTTGATCATTTAGGTAAATCTGTTTTTCCCGCGTTTGTACATATTCAAGAGGATCCGCATTTACCCAAAGGGTTAGGGAGTGCGCCTTTTGATCAAGAAGGGGTGACAACAAAGCGACGCACTTTGGTTGAAGCAGGGATATTAAAAAGTTATGTCTTAAGTAGTTATTCTGCTCGCAAATTGGGCTTAAAAACGACGGGAAATGCCGGTGGGGTTCGTAATTTGATGATCTCTCATAGCGACCAAGATCTACCGGATTTAATTAAAGAAATGGGTACAGGTCTTTTAGTAACAGAACTCATGGGTCATGGGATCAATTTAGTGACAGGGGATTATTCTCGTGGTGCTTCAGGTTTTTGGATTGAGCATGGCGAAATCCAATATCCTGTCGAAGAAATTACTATTGCAGGCAATTTAAAAGACATGTTTGCACATTTAGTGGCTGTGGGGAACGATGTCGATCACCGTAGCAATATTCTAACGGGATCTCTCTGGGTACACAAAATGACGATTGCGGGTTCTTAAGCGGAGCCAGACATATAGGCTTTGATCCAGACATAGGTATTCAGCAGCGATTTTGTTTTCTCTTGCAATAAGGGTTTAACGATTATCGCATGCATACCCGAGGCAATACAGCGTTCTTGTCCTTCATTTGTGATGTGTGCCGTTAAAGCAACAATGGGCGTTGATACGTTATTACACAGCAATGCATTTGAGCGAATTTCTCGAGTTACCGCGTAACCATCGATGTCAGGCAAACCAAGATCCATTAGGATCAGGTCGTAGGTCTTTTGTTCTGCATATTGAAGCGCTGTTTTGCCATTTAGGGCGACGTCAACTTCGCAGTTTAGGTTCGTAAAATTAATTTTTGTGAATTCAGCGACTAAGGCATTATCCTCAACGATCAAGACAGCGTCTTTTCGGTTCTTCATCTAAGTAGCTTCCAAACCATCTTTACTTAAAAAATGCGCAGTCTTTGTGGTTTTGGAATTTCTATATTTTAATGCTAAGCAAGTCACCATACCACAGGTCAAAAAACTTAATAAAAAGCCGATCATTAATGCATAATCTTTCACCAGATAGCCATGCCAAATTGTAAAAATTTGTACGATGTGAAACCCTATAAACATCGTGAGAGAGATGCCTTCCGCATTCTTTGTGCGGTAAACTCGTAGTGCTTGGGGTATAAACAAAGCGGCATTCAAAAATAGACCTAGACTGAAAACGATGTTTACAAAGTCAACCAATGATATTCTAAAAAAGTATTCCATGTGTTCATACTCTCTCTATTGCAACCTAATTTACAGCAGGCGATAAACTTATACGATCATGGTACAGGATTTTTCGTAAGTTTGTAAATTGCTACTTCATTTCAGTCTATTTTGGAAAAAAAGATAATTAGCTTGATTTTTCTAGTGTTATTGGCGCTTCGAGTGGGTTGGCCTATAAATCAAAAAAACTTGCATATGGAAAATAAATTTTTGTATAATCTGATTCGGATAACATAATGTTCGGAGATTAAAACAGTGGAAAATGATATAATCGAAACTAGTTTAGAAAGCTCTGAAGATTATCAAATTCATCGCATCTTATTGGAATCAGAGTCGGTTTGTAGTAATCATAAAATTTATGATGAAACATCACAATAGCTTGAATATTTCATTTGTGCGAAAGTGAAAAATG
>DAORSV010000108.1:0-2102 GCA_035443705.1 Gammaproteobacteria bacterium | reverse complement strand
TTAAAAGTCAGCGTTAATAACGACACACCTTGCAAGCTGCCAATTAAATATTTAGCCAATATAGTGGATTGTTCGCCTTTGCCCATCGCTTTAAATTGTGCTTCCACCCATTCTAAAGTTCTGTGCATCAGTTCTGCTGCAATTTGTGACAGTTCGCCTGTAAATTTGGCGAGTTCTTGGCAAAGACTCCCTAATGTGCATCCGTATTGTGCGGTTGTTTCTGACGTTTTCACGTTACTCTCAATCAATGCGCGAAGACGATCTTTTGCATTGGGATATGCTTCTTCAAAAGCAGAGAATTGTGCTTGTAGTTCAACCGATCTTTTTTGTATAACCGCTTTTAAAATATCATCTTTTGTTTTGAAATAATAATAGACATTACCGAGTGGAACATTTGCTTTGGCTGCAATATCTGCAAGTGTCGTAGCGTTAAACGTTTGTTGATAGATCAGATCGTTGGCGGCATCAATAAGTCGATCGCGTTTATCGTTTTTTCTTGGCATGATGCTAGACATGTTGTAGTGCGCTCCTGTATGAGTTAACCAGATAAATTTTGCTCGGAGATTGAGCAGGGAGTAAGCTTAACATAAGTTAATCGCCTTGTCTCTACGAAACTTGAATTTTCGTTTAAGATAGAAAACAGGGGTTTGAACAACCTTCAGTGGAGTGTCTTATGTGCGTTCGTTTTTTTGCAATGCTGGTTCTTATAACAGCTTGTTTAACAAGTTGTTTAACTGTTGCTGAGAATGCTCGCACAGGGTGTTCAGTAGCCTCTGGGTACGGTGCTGCAGACATTGTGCCATTGCGTTTGGGTTTGCAAAGAGAGTTTGAAAAGCAGTGGCGAACCGAGAGCACTTGGCCTATTACGGGTTATTGGGAAGGGAGTCTATATGCAATGCATGGAAGAAAAGGTCCACTACCCAATAGCCATAAGCAGCTAAATGCAGGCGCATTGGCAGCGACGGTTAGATTCAGTCGAGCGCTTTGCACAACGGTAGGTTGGCCTTATGTGGAACTTGGAATAGGATTATCGCTTTTATCGCAAAAAGAAATCGGTGGTAGAAATCTCGGTATGCATTTTCAGTTTGAAGATAGATTTGGCATTGGTGTTCGATTTGGAGAGAATCGTGAGTATGATTTTGGGTATAAAGCCGTTCATTTTTCCAATGCCTATTTGGGATCTGTAAATCATGGTATTAATCTTCATCTCTTAACGATAGGCTATTGGTTTAAGTAATATGCAACCTTTTATTATTGCTCCCTCGATATTATCTGCCGATTTGGCTCGATTAGGTCAAGAGAGTGAGACTGTATTAGCAGCAGGCGCAGACTGGATCCATTTTGATGTGATGGACAACCACTACGTGCCTAATTTGACTTTTGGGGCAATGGTCTGTGCATCCTTAAGACAATATGGCATCAAAGCACCTATCGATGTGCATTTAATGGTGAAGCCGGTGGATACTTTAATTCAGAGATTTGCAAAAGCAGGGGCCAGCACGATTACATTTCATCCAGAAGCCAGTGATCAGGTTGATCGCAGCCTTCAATTAATTAAAGACTTGGGTTGCAAGGCGGGTTTGGCTTTTAATCCAGACACACCTTTTAAGGTGTTCCCTGATATGTTAGAAAAGCTGGATATGATTTTATTGATGTCAGTGAACCCTGGGTTTTCGGGTCAAAAATTTATGCCTAGCGTGTTAAAAAAGATACGCGAAGTCCGTACATTTATTGATGCAAGTGGAAAAAAAATTCGTTTAGAGGTTGATGGTGGTATTAACCTAACGAATATTAAAGCTATTGCAACAGCAGGTGCGGACACTTTTGTTTCAGGTTCTGCTGTTTTCGGCGCAAATGACTACGCTGTTATATTGAATGCATTGAGAGATAAATTAAGAGAACATTAGCCAGTAAAAAACAAGTTGTTTCTAGGTAGAACTTTAGAGATCGGACCAAACAGAATCAAAGATGTCATCATTTTTCTCGGTTCCTTTTTGAGATATGAAAGATGGCGTGGTTGATGGTGTTGATGTGGGTGTGGTGGAAGGCGTTTTCGTAGGTACATTTTTCGTAATATACTGAAATTGATTATAAACGCCAGT
>DAORSV010000107.1:0-2233 GCA_035443705.1 Gammaproteobacteria bacterium | reverse complement strand
TGCCTCAAACGAAAGAGTACCTTTGCAAATCTTTATACGGTAATTTTATTGGTGGTGGTGTTCAGTTACCAGATAACAAAATTCGTAACGGTAAAACAATTCCACCAGGTCCGTTTTTCTCGACTAATGACCGCACTTGTAAAATGATTAATCTTAACGAACTTTACCCTGAAAAATCAATCTACGAATCGTAACTTAGACAATGACCTATACTGTATATGCGCTTGTTTGCCCTCTATCTGGGAATGTTCGGTACGTTGGCTACACAAAAAAGAAGTTATCTAACCGACTGTATTATCATTATAACGATGCTAAAAAAGGTATAAAAAGTCATAAAACAAATTGGCTTAATTCTTTACCAACCCCAGCCTTAATAATTCCAATAGAAGAAGGAATACCAACGGTTGAGCAAGCCGTACAAAGCGAGATAAAATGGATTTCGTCTTACAGTAATTTAACCAACTCAACAAGTGGAGGGGAAACAAGTAAAACATATAGATTAGATGTTAGAAAGAAAATGAGTGAAGCCCGGATTGGCAAAATGACCGGAAAGGATAACCCGGCATGGGGATTAAAAAGAGCTGACCTAACAAAAAGGAATATTGAAAACAACCCAGCCAAATTACCCGGTGTTGCTGAACGCATTGGTAAGGTGCTAAAAGAAAAGTATAGCACACAGGAGTATAAAGACAAGTTTGTCACTACTCAATTAACCCGCAAAATAGTATTACAGCTTTCAATGAATGGCGAACTAATTAAAGAGTGGCCATCTATAAATAGGGCTTCAATATTAGGCGGTTTTGGGAAAAAGGAAATATCAAAATGTTGTAAGGGTAAAAACAAACAGCACAAAGGATTCTTATGGCGATACAAATAAATTTTGAACCATCGTCCAAACAATATGAGGCGTGGCAATATCTTTTTGATAACGAAACTGACTTTGTTGGTTACGGAGGTTCTGCATTTTCAGGAAAGAGTTATTTAGAATGTTATTGGCTTACTACAATGGCACTCGCATATCCCGGGACAGGTTGGTTCCTTGGTCGATCTACGCTAACAACCCTAAAAGATACTGTACTAAAAACATTGTTTAAGGTATTTGCTGCTTCTGGTATTGAGGATGGCAAGCATTATAAATTAAACAGCCAAACGAATATTATAAAATTCACCAACGGGTCTGAAATATTTTTACTTGATCTTGCTGCCGCCCCGTCCGACCCTCTATACACATGGCTCGGTGGTTATGAATTTACGGGAGGTTCAATAGATGAAAGTGCCGAATGTTCACCAGGGGTGATTGATATACTTGCTTCAAGGATTGGCAGGAGATTAAACTCAAAGTATAATTTAAGGGCAAAAATATTAGAGACATTTAACCCTACAAAAAATCATGTTTACACCCGTTATTATGCGCCGTGGAAATCTGGTACATTAAAAAAAGAGTATAAGTTTGTCAAGGCATTGCCTCAAGATAACCCCTCACCAGAGGTAAAAGAGTGGTTGGAAAGGATGCTAAAAGGAAATGATGAAACCACAAAACAACGGCTTGTATACGGGAACTTTGATTATGACGATGACCCAACAAGGCTGATTGATAACATTAAAGCAACAGAAATATTTACTAATACCCATGTATTACCGGGTCGAAAATGTATAACTTCTGACATAGCCAGATTAGGAGGCGATAGAATAGTGAGAATTGATTGGAACGGGTTCATAGGAAATGTTTATGCTTGTGATAAACAATTACTAACTGCAACAACCACTCAAATAGAGGCCGCTCGTTTTAGAATGGGTATAGGAAAAGGTAGCGTATTAGTAGATGCTGGGGGAATGGGAAGCGGTGTTGAAGATTTCGGAGGATTTAAGGGATTTGTTAGCAATGAAAGGCCGTTGGCGGATCCTAAGAAACCTATAAATGCAAATGGGAAACCGGCTGTTGAAAACTACGATATGCTAAAATCTCAATGTGGTTTCAGGATTGCTGAAAGAATTAATAATAATGAATTATATTTGATTTGTGAGGAATGGATGAAACCTTTAATTATTGAGGAATTAGGCCAGGTAAAACAGAAGTTACTTGATAGCGATATGAAAAAAGGGTTGATGCCAAAAGATAAAATAAAAGAGGCGATAGGAAGAAGCCCCGATTTCTGGGACACTATTCTTATGAGAGAATGGTTCGAACTTAAACCGACATTTGTATTAACAGCGACTAAAGTGGCGTAATGAG
>DAORSV010000106.1:0-2400 GCA_035443705.1 Gammaproteobacteria bacterium | reverse complement strand
TTCGTCAATTAACGCAATCAGAGGATGGGAGGCTAAAGCCAATATATGAAAAATTTGAAGGGAAATATTCCTACACCTATATTAGAACCGTAAGATTATTTGTAAATATGTGATGGATTGGCAAAAAACAATCAATTGACTTGGCGTAATGGTTTCCTTAAATGAGTGATGTTACGCTTAAAATTTAATGACGTCATAAATTGACGTCAGATTTTTATTATATTATACTTTCCTTATGAAAGCTAATGGACTTTTATTTGAATGAATGCCAAGCAACGTAAGACACTTAAGGCTGTTTTTGAAAAGCCCGTACGTAAAAATATAGCCTGGAGCGATATCGAAGGCTTATTTATTGGGTTGGGTGCTGAGATTGCGAATAAAGGGGGTTCCGTAGTCACTATTAAGATGGGCGGGAAGCCGCAAACCTTCCATCGCCCACACCCAGAAAAAGAGGCTCCAGCCTATTGTGTAAAAAATGTAAGGGAGTTTTTAATTGAGAATGGGGTGACAAAATGAGTATGATGAAATATAAAGGCTACATTGCCCAAATCGAGTACAGCGAAGAAGACGAAGCGTTTTTTGGAACCATCGTTAATTTATCGCGGGATCGGATTTGTTTTGGCGGCAAGACGGTCAAACAACTTAAAAAGCATATGGAAGATGCAATTGATGGTCATCTTAAAAATTGCGAGGCTCTAAAGATTGAGCCTGAGAAGCCATACAGTGGCCGTATTACGCTTCGTACAACGCCAGAGGAACACGCACTATTGGTGGAGGCTGCATTTAAATCTGGCAACCGATCGCTGAACGAATGGATGAGTACAGTTTTGATCCATGAAGCGGAACGCAGGATACATTTGTAAATCATATTCGAAAATTCCTGCAAAAAGTCGTGTCGGAGATTTACGTATTTCAGTACGACTTTGTTCGACAAAGTAGGCCGAATTGTAGTGGTCGGCGCGGCAAAAATTACTTAAAAATCAAGCTGTTGCTATAGACCACTCGGATTGTGATTCCGGTTGTCGCGGGTTCAAACCCCGTCGTTCGCCCCAGTTTCTTCCTTTAAAATCATAAACTTACAAGTATTCACTAAAAATGCCCAAAATCCCTTGTGGCCATTTTGTGGCCATCGGGTCAACTGACTCTTTAAGCTTGTCATGATAAAGCTACCCTTTGCGCTTTGTCTTCTAAAACACTTTTTGGATAGTTAGGATGTAAGCGATAATTTTCACCCACCTTTTCATCGTACCCTAAACCTTGCCACACTGGCCTTAACATTAAATTTTGAGGGCCCAAAAAAATGGTATCAACAGAAACTGACCTTTCCCCGACTTTTCGGACACGTTGCTAAGAGAGTAAAATCTATGCAAGAGGTGTTATCTGAGTCAGAAAAAGGTAATTGTTACAAAAAAACGTCAGCAATATAGCTCACAATTTAGAGAGCAGGCACTTGCCAGAGCTAAAAAAGAAGGTGTGCCAAAAGCAGCTAAAGATCTCGGTATACATGAAGCCATGCTTTACGCCTGGCGAAAAAAATATGAAACAACAGGGCTTCCGTTTGAAGTTCAAAAAATCCAAGCAGCGGAGTTAGAACGACTTAAACGTGATAATGCTCGTCTATCAGAGGAAAATGCTTTTTTAAAAAAAACGGCAATGTACTTCGTGAAAGAAGCCAAGTGAAGTACGCTATTATTCATGAAAATAAGCAGTTTTTTAGGCTGGACATGATGTGCAGAGTTCTTTCAGTGTCACGCAGCGGCTATTATGCTTGGGAAAAGGAGCCAGAGTCATTGCGAACACAGGAAAATGCAAAACTCGCCACTGCCATTAAAGTTATTTATGACGATGAGAAACAGCGTGCAGGCTCTCCTCGGATCACAAAACGTTTGCAGGGATTAGGATGTGTGATTGGAAAGAATCGAGTTGCTCGTATTATGCGCCAAGAGGGATTACGCGCTAAAGGGGCTAAAAAATTCAAAGCGACTACTAATAGCCGTCATAATCTTCCTGTAGCACCAAATTTATTACAGCAGGATTTTGAAGCGGCTCGACCAAACGAAAAATACGTGACTGATATAACGTATATCTGGACGAACGAAGGTTGGTTATATTTAGCGGTTGTTTTAGACCTCTATTCACGTTATGTGGTTGGTTGGGCGATGTCAGAGCGGATGACAGCCACATTAGTGTGTGATGCCTTAAAAATGGCCTTATGGCGGCGCAAAAGGCCTACGGGTGTTATTGTACATTCTGATCGGGGTGTGCAGTATTGCTCACGTGAATATCAATCTTTATTGGCAAGGCATGGTTTGATTTGCAGTATGAGCAAAAAAGGCGATTGTTTTGATAATGGTGCGCCAAGAATGACCTCCCAAAGGGTGGTCAATGCTACATATAAGA
>DAORSV010000105.1:0-2481 GCA_035443705.1 Gammaproteobacteria bacterium | reverse complement strand
ACAGGTTGCAATGATCAAGCTGCTTTGAGAAGCTCTTCTTTATCAATATTCCAAGGTAGAAGCTTTTCGTAATCCTCTACCGAACGACAATGGGGAATGCTCTTTAATAATTTAACATAGTAATGATAGGGATCTAAGCCATGTAATTTTGCTGTTCTAATAAGGCTTAAGTGAACACATAATGCCTCTGCACCGTCCATAGAGGCTGCGAACATGAAATTTTTTCGAGCGATCACAAATGGCTTAATTTGTTGTTCGGTTAGGTTATTATCAATTTCTAAACGGCCATCCTCTAAATACCGAGTTAGCCCTGACCATAAATTTAAACAATAGCGAATAGCATTGCCCAGAGGAGATTTGGGCAATACTGTTGGGTAAACTGCCTCTAACCAACGCTTAAAATCTTCTAAAATAGGTTTGGCCTCTTTTTGCCGGAGCTCATAACGAGCCTGATAATCAAGTGCCCGCTCTTTGGCTGTACGTTCAATTTTGTAAAGGGATTTAAAAAATCGCATCGCTTCTTTAGCAAGCCCTTGTCCTTTCGTTCCTTTGGCAATGGGTTCAAATTTGCGTCTTGCATGGGAGTTACAATTAACCAATGATATTCCAGCCAAAGAACCAATCAGCTCAAAAAAATTGTCTCCATCAACATGCAAATAACCTTGGTATCCAGTGTACCAATCTTGAACAAATACTTTGTGTAATTTATTGTTGTAAGCATAGAGCACCACCTCTTTTCCCGGCCCTCCGCCTCGCATGCAATAAACATAAGATTTTGTTTCGGGAGCTCTGCCGGGTTCTCTTAAAACTTGAAGCGTGGTAGCATCACAGCTAGAAACATCATAAGCAATTGTTTCATCTTTCATTAAATTAAACATGGGCCTTATAGGTTCCACAAGCTGAATCAGCCAGCGAGCCATCTTTTGACGATTGCATTCAACGCCATAACGTTCCTGTAATTGTTGCTCTAAATGATAAAGAGGCTGACGATCGTCTAACTTGCTAACAATAAGAAAAGATAAAAATTCTTCCGTTACCTTGATCTTGGGTAGAACTTGCAGAGGTGCAGGGGCTGTCACAATAGCATTATCACATCCTTTTGGACAAGCAACCACTTCCCGCTTTTGTTCAATGATTTCAAATACTGCGGGTTGATAATTGTATAGCTCTTTCGTTTCATAACGAATAAACGTTTTTTGGCAGCCACAAGCACACTGTTTTTGATCTTCTGGCACTGGAATAATCAGAGCTCGCCTTGGGATATCTCTTTTATTTTTGTTCTTTTTCTTGCGCCGATAAAGAACCCATTCATCTTCTTCTTTAGGTTCATCTTCAGAAGGGCCTTCCTCATTATCATCATTGCTTTCTGAAGATTCTTCTGTAAACCGTTCTGACTTTTTACCAAAGCGATGACGTAATAATTCATTTAATTGGTGTTGTAATTTTTCGTAGTTTTGAGAAAGTTGTTCATAACGCGCTCGAAGCTCGTTAAGCTCTTTCTTAAGCTCAATATTTTCTTTTTCAAGTGCTGCAATGCGTATATCGCGTTCGTCAAACATACTTTTCATTTCCATAACCTGAAAGGCATTTTATCAAGAAATTGCCTAACCATTCAATAAAAATTTGTTGGTTCTATCTTTGGCGGGACAGGCTGCTTCGTGTAATCTAAGCCGGATAATAACCAACCCATTTGCTCCCTGGATAGTTCGATCGTTTCTGCTGAAATTGCCGGAAATTTAAATTTCCCTTTTTCCAATCTCTTATAGAATAACCAAAAACCATTTTTATCCCACCATAATATTTTAAGCTTATTCTGTGTTTTATTGCGAAATAAAAATAATTGTCCGGACGCGGGATTTAAATTTAAATGATCAGCAACCATTATAACAATCCCATCTATTTGTTTCCTAAAATCGATCGGCACCGGATAAAGCCAAATACTTTCTGAAAAAGTAAAAAACATCTTAGGTACATCCTTTTAAAAGTACTGGTAAAACATTAGCGTCGTAAACTTTTAACAAATAGCCATTAGGCAGGCATAAGGTACACAGAATACCCTGGGGTGGGTTTATGGTGCCTTGCGATGGCGCTAATTTTAGCGCTATCAGCCTTTTGACATTATTCTCGACTGTTCTCTTTTTACGTTTATGAATCGTACTACTGGGTGCAGCAGTCTTTCCCTGAAGATAATTTGACCAATAATAAAATGTTGATGGGTTAACTTTTAGCGTTCTACAATATTTTTCTATTGATAATCCGCTTTTACTGTGTCCATTAATTATTTTGATCCAACGTTCGGCTTTGGTACGCTTTTTTTCTGGAATATCTGAAATATTGAGCATAAAACATTTCCTTATAAAAAATTGATAAGGAAATCATAAAAAATTAAAAAAATTAGAAAAAGATGTGGTTTACGTTTCGCTTACGAAACGTAGCGTGCAAGGTATTCTAAACCACCTTCCGCACCATTAAATGGTTTTT
>DAORSV010000104.1:0-2547 GCA_035443705.1 Gammaproteobacteria bacterium | reverse complement strand
TACCTTTTCTTGAGGTTCTGCCATAATGGTCGATATGAAAGCATTTCTCCTTTGTACCTGAGTGCTAGAATCGTTCTCAATGGCTTCCCATTCTACTTGCCATGTATTAGGGGCGTCTGGGGCAAGATTTGTCACGCCCGTAATATGAACGGAACGGGTAACCCCACTTTCGAACACTTTCTTGGCCACTGAATTACTGTTCGCCATATTTAATTGCGTATCAATAAAATCACTGGTTTCGCTGCTCGCCATTAAGGTAAGTTTTTTTAATCTCTGAGCTTCAGTCATCCCATCAATTGTATGCAAGTTCACCACAAATTCAGCCGACAAAATTCCCATCAAAACACTTAAGCCGTGTGTATTTTTTTCAATAGGTTCAACTTTAATAACCTGAGAATCTTTATTGTAACCCGTTAAAAGATAGGGCTGCTTCTCTTTTAAGGGCAAAATCCATAAAATAACAGAAGCTTCAGCGAGCACCGCAAAAATCAAGATAACAACAACTGTCCCGACCGTTTTCACTACCCACCATTCACAATAAAAAGGGGCGTTAATTTCTTTTGCTTCCTTGTCGGCTTTCTTTACGTCGAAATTGGCCGAAACACTCATAATTTAACCCGTCTTCCGTTAACGTAAAAAGGCGGTTTTTTACAAACACTTTCACAGGGACTTTTGACCGGTTGATCACCTGGTTTTTTAAAAATATGAGTGCAACCAGATAATAAAACCATTGTTATTCCTATTACGAAAATTCTAAACACTATATTCATAAAGTCTCCTGTCTTTAATGTGCTTAAGAGGCATAATTCTTTTTAAATCTATCTCTTAAATCTGAAAGGCGGCCACCCATATAAATATCGGTGGCCCTAGCAACCGTTCTGGTAGCACGCCACAATCCACTCCCAGTGACCATTGCGCCGTCCCAGGCGGTCTTCCCTGATTTAGAGGCAATAAACCCTAAACTACCCGCCATAGTTGCACCCATAATGCCGGGAAGCATTGAATTGTTGGGAGAGTTTGTAATACCACCTGCTATTTTAGGCGCACATAATAAGAAGAAAATCGAAAAACAAGCGGTAATGCCCATCGTAGACAAATTGGATATCATATCTAATTCTGATACGTTCGCCGGATTTGTCGAAGATAAAACATTTTTGACGACAAATAGCATTAACCCCATACACAACGCCGCTATCATTAAAACTAAAATAGACGTGACAACCAGTTTTACAGCACCAAAGGTATACGATCTGGTGCTGTCAAAAGCAGAAGTCAATATCAGAAAAGGTGCTATCGCGCTGATAGCAGTTAAATCCAGTATCATAGCGGCTAAATACAATGCAAATAACGAGAGCGTCATCACAAAAATAATCATAATGCAAATTGATATACCAGCGGCCAAGATTCCCGATAAAAACCCGGCTTTGGAACACACTTCAAAAAGAAGTTGCATCATTTCCCATGTAACATTTTCAAAAACTTTAAGCATTTGCTCATTATTTGTGATCCTCTCTCGTGTAGCTCTAGGCGCGGCAGATATGATAGCGCCAGTTAAATGTACAGAAGAAAGCTTGAGCGGTTCGTATACATAATCCCAGTAGATATTTCTTTGTGAGCTAAGTGCTGTACCGACGATACAAAAAACAATCATTTTTTTAAACAAATCTTTTAAATCAAGCTTACAAACAACAACAACGTTATATAAAAATATGACAAACCATAGCAAAACAAGTACGCCAAACATTTTATGACAGAATGGCGCAAACAGATCAAAAACGAATTTCGCAAATGACTCTGAATGTTGAACAAAAGGCCTAATAATCGTTTCAGAGATGGATATCACTGGAAGCTCGATTTAAAAGACTCTTTTTTAGGTGGATCATTTCTTCCGGTTCCATACAAATTAGCACTGTGCGCTGTCATAAACTCAAGCATTTGCGCTTGTAATTCCCGGCTTTGCACTAACTCGCTTGCAATGACTCCAAGCATCTCGTTTTGGGTCTTCATAAGGCTTATTAAATCTGAAGCCCCTATAGATTTGTCTGTGGCCATAATGATTTTTTTCTTTGATTCACTCAAGTTACTTTTACTTTTTTCTGCTACCACAATGCCTGTCACAATCGATTTTCTGGCTAATTTCTCGCGTTCATATTTCAGCGTATTCATAGTATCGGTATATTCTTCGCGTTTAATTTCAGGGCTGTTTGTTTTAAATAACTTATCATCAATGAGTCTAAATGCCTCGGGTGCATTGTTGGTGGGCATCATTCTATCCAGACCCAGCCAATTCATAGCAGAAAATTCATTAGTGTCTACGGTGTCTATTTTGTCGTAATAGGTGCGCCAATTCAGCAATTCACCCCTTAAATTTTGAGCCTCTTCTCTAAAATTACCGATCAGCCGCTTAGTGCCCGCTAATTCTTCTTGAACTCTTTTGGTTTCCTCTATCTGTGTCTTCGCGGCTTTTAGTATTTCTAAGGCGCGAGCGTAACTTAAAGGATCATGCATTGGCGTTCCACCACATATCCCGGGTTGGCTGACAAGAGA
>DAORSV010000103.1:0-2600 GCA_035443705.1 Gammaproteobacteria bacterium | reverse complement strand
ATTAGCCCAGAACCCAGATCTGCCCACGTATGACTGAGCCTTCTTGTTCCCTTAATGTAATATTTTCTTCACACAGAATGCTTAACTGATTGTCTTTGGCGAGCTCATGTATATACGTAGGGGTATGCGCAAAACGGCCGGTAGGTTGTAAATGGTAGTACCGTGAGGAATTTTTTTCTGCGCTCTCTATATTGGTTGAATCGAGGATTTCTGTGGTAAAAGCAAAACACCCGCCAGGCAGAAGAACACGATTAACATTTTTAAAAAGCGTTTCGAGATCGCCACTGTAGACGAGTACATCGCAGGCAATAACCAACTGAAAGGGTTCTAAATCGGGTTGGATTAAATAATCATTGAAATTGGAAACAACGAGTTTTTCGTATGCGCCGAGCGCACGCGCTTTTTCGATCATCTTAGACGATAAATCAACGCCAATCAGATCTAATGCCATATCCCGAAAATAAATGCCGCAAAGACCCGTACCACAACCGAGATCTAACACACGACCAACGGTAGGGTTAGTGGGCAGACATCGACCAACCGCATTACGCAATAATCCTGGGGCATTATATTTTAGTTTTGTTTTGAGGTGTTCATCGTAATAATCTGCGTATTGATCAAATAATTGAGTGATATACGTCGAGGGTGCATTATTCGATTCTGTGTTACTCAAGGCCATTACCATATGTTTTGCAGTATCATTCGTTGGATCTTGTTTGAGTGCTTCTCTAAAGTGAAGCAGCGCTTTAGCGCGCTCGGATTGTCGCAAATATAAAATAGCCAGATTATGATTGACATCACCTAAGGTTGGAGAGAGCGCGAGTGCTTTTTGGTATATTTCCATGGCATCGAGAGAATGTCCCAGTTGTACATAAACTTGGCCGAGTTGTCTCAATGCTTCAATATTTGTGGGGTCTTGTTCGATGGCTTTTTTTAAGTGTGTTTGAGCTAATTCATAATTTTCTTCTGCAACATAGATTAACCCGACATTAAAGTGCGCGATAGGATGTTCGGGGATAATGCGGATTACTTCTTGATAATGCGCTGCTGCACGATTTAATTGATTCAGTGAAGATAGACTGTGTGCAAGATTATAATGGGCTTCCCAATAATTCGGATCAAGTCGCAAGGCTTTTTCAAAGTAGGGGATTGCTTCGAGGATGCGTGCTTGTTTATACAATAATCTGCCGAGATTGTTATAACTTTCGGCATGTTGCGGCTGAAGCCGTAGCGCTTCGTATAAATGCGTCAGCGCCGCCTCGCTGTTTCCGAGCATTGTATAAATATTGCTTAAATTGTTATGCACAGAAACAGCATGAGGGTTTTGTAAAAGCGCTTGCTTAAAATAAGCCAGAGCGCGGAACATGTCCTTTTCTTTAACAGCTTCTAAACCTTTGGTCTGTAGCCTTTCGAAGGCATTCTCTTGCGTGGGGCTTCCTTTAGCCTCCATCAGCAACATCGTCGTTTATATCTGTTGGCGTTTCATCTGTTTCGCGCTTTATCTTAAGTAGTTCAATATCAAAAATAAGGGTGGAATTGGGTTTAATCAAATCCCCTACAGCTTGTGTTCCATACGCCAGCTTGGCAGGAACATAGATTGTCCATTTGGCGCCTGGATTCATTAATTGCAATGCCTCGGTCCATCCGGGAATAACAGCATTCACTGCAAAACTTGTTGGTTGGTTGCGTTTATAGGAACTGTCAAACTCTGTGCCATCGATTAAGGTGCCACGGTAATTAACCGTTACAAAATCTGTGGGTCCGGCTTTAACGCCTTTATCGTTACCTTTTTCTATCACTTTATACTGTAGGCCACTGGGGAGTGCACGAACCTCCGGTTTTTTTTCATTCTGCGTTAAAAATGCTTGCCCTGCATCTTGTGGGGTATCAGATGGCGCTTGTGCGGCTAGTACAGCAGATTGAAATAAAACATAACAGCTTGTAATCGCTAAAATTTTTCGTAGCATGGCTGAGACTCCTTGTTAAATATACCAGTTATTGAAGTTTACGCTTGAATTTGAACTCTGTAAAATAAACAAAAACAATAGAGTTGACTTGCATGATTTCGTGAGTGATAGCATCCAACTTAAAAATTAAAGTTCGATTATTGTAACAAGAGGAGATTATTTTATGATGCCGGAAGAAGCAGACAAAACGTTAGAAAAAAAGCCGGAAGCGGTGTCTCCAATAAATCCCCTGGGACCTTTGGATCTTTCTGAGATAGAAGAGCTAAAGACCGATTTAAAAGGTCTGGAGCGTGAATTATATGAAGAACATAAAAAATTATATGATGACATTAGAAATAATATAGCGCGACTGTTGAGAAACGGTTATTTGCTTGAGGAGATAGGAGACTTGAACATTTTTCAACTTAAGGCTTTAACGTGTGGTTATAAACTAGAACAAGTAAAAAATCCCATTTGGATAGCATTGTTTGAAAAATTTGGTAAACGGTTCGGTTCCATTATAGACAAACTGATAAGAACTGATCTTCGTCTAACAGAGATGGCGGGCTTAACACCTCTTCAATTACGCGGTTTAGAGAAAGAATGCTTAGGCTTGGATTTAGAGGAGGTTAGACACCCCAGGTTTTCTCAATC
>DAORSV010000102.1:0-2660 GCA_035443705.1 Gammaproteobacteria bacterium | reverse complement strand
AAGGTAGCACCTTTCAAAAATACAATTGAATAATCACTTAACACAAATTTTAGGAGTAATCTTATGGCTACCAGAGCAACGTATTTATTACCCGCAGGGGAAATCAGTCAACTCATTTGTTTTTATATTCACTATGACGGGTCGCTTAAAGGTGCGGCGCATTATTTTTATAACATGCAGCAATGTAAAAATATGCGAAGCACACTCGCGGGGCGTTTTTTTAGAGCCAACCCCACCGCGGAGTTTGCAGCTTGTCATGAAAAACATGCGGATACCGAATTTAGATACACGATTAATCATCAAGATGTTTTAACTGTTGGACAAAAAGATACGATTAATGATGAATGGCGCATTGTGTATCAGGGTTTTTGGTATGAGTTTGTCAATGCACAGATGTTAGAAGAACACCAACATTTGCACGCCTTTAAGCTATACAAGGGTTTAACCCATGAAACCATTATGACAATAGCGGAGGCTCAAAAATTAATAAGGGCATTTACGGAAAGTGCTCATAAAGACGCTTATGTTCTTAAAGGTGTACAAGCTATCCAGGCGCAAATTGATGAAATTTTAATACGGAAAAAAAGAAGTGGCGACATTGTCCCCCCTAATGAACTACCCATAAATGAGATGGGCGAGAAGCGCTAAGCATCGCGGGATATGCAACGCAAGTGTTTTTAATTAAATTTTGGAGTAAAAAAAATGTCTGATGAAGTCGATAATCTGTTCGGAAATACCATTTATGCCTATACACGCGCCCAAGCGCTGGAGGATGGAGTTTTATTAGATGTGTCAGAAACAGCGAGAGAGGCCGGTTTTATCGTACCAGTCGCTGTTACCCGTGCCGTTTGGCAGCGATATATTGAGTGGACGAGCCCGGATACCGACAACCAAACGATTCAACATCAACAGGGGCGGTTATGGGATGTTTTGTCGATGCTGATGTTTGCTATTAAAATAAATCGTCCAGAGGCTCAACAACTCATCTATCCATTATCGGTAATCCCGCGTGATGGCAAAACCCGTTCTGCAAAGCGCATAAAGCTTAAATCATTCATGGGAGGCGGGGACAATGCGGAGCCTGTCATCACGATTATGTTACCGACTGAAGATTGAAAGTTTTAATGAGCAAAACTGTAATCGCAAAAGGTTTTTATGCAATGGCGGATTAAGGTACGGGAATTATTTCGATGGGCTTTATTTGCAATATCTATAAAAACGTTTGTAGTCCTATTGGTTATGAACAGGTTCAGAAAGATGTTTTTACTGGAGATGGCTTTTTTCCTGGCAGTCAAAGGAAAGCATCCTAATTAAACAAAGCAGGGCACAGTTACCCCGGTATTTTATTGAATAAGGAGGGCACAAAATGAACAAACGATAAACCGAAATTAACCAGGGCATGGGATAACCCATGCCCTGGCCACGGGGATGAGTGCTGCAAACACGCATCTGCCGCTATCACAACCAACACCAAGGAGTTAGTCATGAGTCAAAATATTTTAACAGAGTGCGCGATGTTTATAAACCATCAAATCATGTTGCATGAGCGGTTGTTAGCACATCATGAAAAAGTTTATTCGGCACTGGACAAGTTATTAGCGGTGGGTTCAAAAAGCTATTCTGCTTCTAGCGTAAATTTGTATGTGTGGGAAATCAGAGATATCATTACTCAAGCTAAGGAGCTGAACCAATCGATTTTAAGAACTTTGCTTAGCATTGTGAAATTCATAGAGGGTGCTAGAAAGCTGCTTAATGATAACAATGACAATAGTGACATTGTCCATTAAAAGGTGAGTAGATATTAGGGCATCTTTATAATTCTAAAGGTGCCCTTTTTATAACGGAAAGGAAAAAATATGAGTAAAATTCACTGTATCCATGGTGCGCCAGTTAAGGTGCATTTATCTGAAGGTGAAAGTCCTTCGACGGAAGGAGTAACCAGCTCCACCGAATAGCGAGTCTTGCGCCCCTTATAGCAATAGAAAGGGGATGAAGCGTAGACAGCGAAACATTCGAGCCAAAACTGAAAAGTGAGCGGTACATAAGCCTCGAAAGCAGTAGTTGTGGGAGTCGATGTGTTCGTGGACACAGCAGACAATAGATATCTGGAGGTCGTTCCTGGTTTATACGAAAGATATCAACGACCGGGGTCTAAGACGTTGGCGAGCTTGTAAAGATAAATGACATCACCTGGGAAAAGTCCACATGACTCTTCAAGGACGAAGTATCGGGAATCAAGCCCTCATAAGGTAAGTGACCCGAAATGGGAAGTGGATTGCTTAGTCAGCCATAGTAGCGAAGAAGCGAGTGACGATCGGGGAGCGAAGGGCTGGCAGAACAGAACGAACGTAAAGGGGAAACAATGTCCGTACACAGACAAGACGGTAACACATGGTCAACGAAACTGGAGCGTATAAGTACATTAGCCATAACGAGGCCTGATACCGTGTTCAACAATGTTGGACATGTCATCAGCATCGATATGCTAAGGGAACTACACCGAGAGCTGGATGGGAAGAAGGCGATTGGTATCGACAAGGTGACCAAAGCGCAATATGAGGAAAGACTAGAGGAAAACCTCAACAGTCTCATACAACGTATTCGCAGAGGCACCTATAAATCGCAACCTTCTAGAATTGTAGAAATTCCTAAAGAAGACG
>DAORSV010000101.1:0-2671 GCA_035443705.1 Gammaproteobacteria bacterium | reverse complement strand
GACATATTGCTAAGCAACTTGTTTTTCCTCAAACGCTATTGGACTCAAATAGCCCCTTTTCATCAGCCATTTTAAATGGCTTATCGGCGGGCTTTTTGTTTTTAATCGTGAAGTCATTTAGTGCCATCAGGGGTATCTCCCATACCAACAGCTTGATATACCCCTATTTGTACCCCAAATACAGGCTGGATGTTGGGCATATTAGGATGTGGAAATACAAGAAAAGGCTTTTTTTACAGAGTTTTTTATACTTCTTTAGATTTTCTGGGATGTCTTAGGAAGGGGTGATTGGTGGAGCTAGGCGGGATTGAACCGCCGACCTCTTGCATGCCATGCAAGCGCTCTCCCAGCTGAGCTATAGCCCCTATTTAGCACATAATGCGCTTATGATAGAGGTCGAATCCTACAGTCCAAGAACGCTCCTGTCAAGCCCCTCACAACAACAGCCCCTCACAACAAAGCAATTTTCAGGCGCTCCAATACGCGCCTCTTACCAATCAGCTGCAATGTGATATCAATTGGCGGAGAGGTTGTATTACCTGTTACAGCGACGCGCAATGGCTGCGCAAGCTTGCCAAGTTTTATCTCTAAACGCTCAGCCAGCTTTTCAATTTCTTGATGAATAACCGGTGCCTGCCAATCTGAAATTTCTGCCAACACTGCCTGTAATTCTCGAAGATGCTCCAGCGCCTCTGGCGTTAAGTGTTTTTCACGCGCTTCTAAATCAATATCAATCTCTTGATAAAAAAATAAGCTTTTTTCCGCCATTTCTTTTAAAGTTTTCGCGCGATCGCGTTGCGCTAGTAAGACCATTTCTAATGCAGGACCTTCATCAGTATCAACAGCCAAGTGATGCATATGCCAATCTAAATGTTTTGTGAGTAAAGTAGAATCGCCTGTTTTCAAATAATTCTGATTTAACCACAATAATTTTTCAGGGTTAAATGCAGAAGGCGCTTTATTAATATCATGAATATCAAAATATTGGATCATTTCTTCTCGAGTAAAGATTTCTTGATCGCCATGAGACCACCCTAAACGTACCAAATAATTTAATAAAGCTTCTGGCAAAATACCATCATCGCGGTATTGTTGCACACTAACTGCACCATGTCGTTTAGACAATCGCTTGCCATCGCTACCTAAAATCATAGGAATATGTGCGTAAATAGGTAAATGTGCCCCCAATGCCTTTAGAATATTTATTTGTCGCGGCGTATTATTTAAGTGATCATCCCCTCGTACGACATGGGTAATTTTCATATCCCAATCATCTACGACCACCGTAAAATTATACGTAGGTGTCCCATCAGAGCGGACAATAATCAGATCATCCAACTCTGAATTCTGAATCACCACTCGACCACGAACACAATCATCAATCACAACACTACCGTGTTCGGGATTACGAAATCGAATAACATGCGGTTCATTTCGAACAGATAACCTTAAGTCTCGACAATGACCATCATAACGCGGTTTTTCCTTGTTTAACGTCTGTTCTTCACGTAATTTTTCTAAACGTTCTTTAGAGCAATAACAATAATAAGCACAGTCTGTTTTTAATAATTGATCTGCAGCTTCTCGATAACGATCAAAATGCTTTGTTTGATAGAAAGGGCCTTCATCGTAATCTAGCCCTAACCAATCCATGGCTTCTAATATGGCATCAACTGCCTCAGTTGTCGATCGCTCTTGATCCGTATCTTCGATGCGTAAAATAAATTGTCCACCCATTTTTTTGGCATACAACCACGAATAAAGTGCGGTGCGAGCACTACCAACATGTAAAAATCCTGTGGGGCTAGGCGCAAAGCGTGTACGTATTGTCATTGAAATAACCTTCTGTCTTTGAATCAAAAGTAAATTGATTTCATACTGTGTACAATGCTACCATATCTTGCAATACAACGCATTTGAGTTAGTTGTTTTAATTTTTTAGAGTTCTTTTGGCTATATAGCTCAGTTGGTTAGAGCGCGGCACTCATAATGCTGAGGTCGGTGGTTCGAGTCCACCTATAGCCACCAATTAAATCAATGACTTACAGATAATTTTCAACAAAAGGAAATCCGAAATTTATCTTGTAAGTCCACCGTAAGTCCAAGGACATGAAGCTTTTCCCTGTGTTAAGAAACGCTTCAGAGCCCTCAAGGCTCCCCTAAGCCAATATTTTGTAACCCTTCACGGATTTTAGGCAGCTAATGCAGATGATGTATTTGCTGCTCGTGGAATTAATGATGGATGCACATCGCCAAGCAAATGGGATCTTACTGCAGCCGTTAGATATTCTAGCGTACTTTTACCTTGCAATCGGCAAGTAGCAACAACGCTCATAATTCTTTCCATATACAGACTACCTCGAGGTGACTGCGTCCCAAAACTTGTTTTTCTCCAAATAACCAACATTCTAAGTATCCGCTCGGCTGTATTATTTGTGGGTTCAATATTTGCAACTTCAATAAATTGCCATAATGCTTCTTTGTGGGAAAGAATATGACGACATGTGCCTGCTGTTTTATGATTTTTGCTCAGCATACCTCGCCGCAAGTAGTGCTCTATTTTTAGGCGTATCAACTGGGTACGTTGCTTTAGTTGTTCCCTATTGTATGCCCCTTCTTTAAAAAGATGCCATTGATGAAATAATTTGTTCGTTTGTACCAATAATGCAGT
>DAORSV010000100.1:0-2708 GCA_035443705.1 Gammaproteobacteria bacterium | reverse complement strand
TTTTCCTGCTGGTTCTAATCCGGATCCTTGGGAACAATTAATCCGCTTGGAAGCCGTTGCCAAAAGTGCTGTTCCCGGTAACCCAGAGAGTATCAGTGCTCTAAAAAGTACGATAGAGGTTGTTGCCTCTAACGAAGCATTGGGCAAATTTTCTGATATTTTTGAAGAATACACAATTAATCGAGGACTTCCAAAGCAAACAAAAGATAAGAAAATAAAGCATATCGAAGCGTTACAGAAGACAATAACTGAAGCTGAGGAGTCTCTTGAGTCTTTGAAATTGCAAGAATCCGATGAAGCACAATCTAAGAAAATAGGTATGCTTGATGAACTTTTGTCAAAACAAAAAGAATGCTGTAAAGGCGCTGCCTCTGTTCTTACATTAAGCACGTATGACCTTAAGAGTTTAGTTGCATTACCAGATGCAACACTAGATGCAATGCACACAACACTGTCTATTGAGGGTGATAGTACGTGGGATACAATGGTGAATAAATGCCTAAATGAACTCAAAGAATACGAGACCCCTGGAGGAGAGAATGAAAAAAATAAACTGATAGGAACTATAAAAGCGTTGAAACTTATTATGATTTTAAATGGCCAGACCTACGTGACCAGTCAGTCTATGTCCAGTCTACTAGATCTAGAAAATAATATTCTAGAGGGAAAAGGAATCAGCTTTTTGCGTGCAAACAATTGTCTAAGTAATCTTAAGACAGCTATATTAAATGCACATAAATACACAGGTTTTCAGCAACTGAAAAATCTAGATCATGAGAAACAAAATCTTTCAGGTATGTTAGATGAACTAAAATCGTCTTCAAAACATTTAAGTGAGCTCTTTTCTCAATCACAGGGAGATGGGAATGTATCTGCTGAAAAACTAAAAAAAATACAGGCTATTATGGATATGCAACAAGTTAAGGTTGAGGGTGCCATGGCGGTTGTTGGAACACCAGTTGCTGCACCTAAGCCATTCTGGGAACAACAAGCTGCGGTAACATCCGGAGACACCCCGGTTGAGCAGGTTAGATATATCTCTCGCGATAAGGGACTACTGGAAGTCGCACCAGAGGAATGGGATTTTGTTAAGAGAAAAATAGCGGCAGCGCAAAGTGCCGGAGAAAATAAATCGTATAAAATTAAAAAGAACACAGAACTAGGATTAAACCATTCTTTTATAGTTGTAAATAACGAACCCTATGCGGTTGAAGTCGGTAACCATTTAGGAAAAGGAACATTTGGAAAAGTTAAAATCATACAAACTGAATTTGGCAATAATTTTGCTGTTAAAGTTGAGTTAGTAAAAGAGAGTAAGGCAGGAGAAGGGTTACGTGCAGCAGAAGAACGCAATATGCGTAAAACAGAGAAAACTATTCTTCATGAATTAGAGAAGCTTAAAGGTACTTTTAAAAGAGGTGGGGAAGAAGAGGGAAGCGATAAGATTAAGGAGTATAGCATTATGGATTTAGAGCTGGGCGCTGATGTTTTTAAAGCATTTATTAATACGGGACTTTTAGAAAAAGACAGGAATTTTCAGTATCAAACAGCTATTAGTTGTTTAGAGACTATTGATAAGTTACATGAAAAAAGAATAATCCACAGGGATATCAAACCTGAAAACTTTATGATGCATGTTCGAGATGCGCAGGGAAACGTAATAGAGCTTAAAAATATAAAGCCTGAAAATTTTATGAGGAATGGTCAAAATGATGTTGTAGTGGTTGTTCCTATTGATTTTGGTTTATCACGGCAATTGGAAGTGGACCAAACAGTTGAAATAGCACCTATGGTAGGTACCTTCGGTTACATTGCCCCAGAAGTTATAAATGGGGGAAAAGTTTCACGCGAGACAGACATTTATGCCCTTGGTAAAATGTTAAATAAAAATTTCGCCATTGATATTCCTGAAATGTACGCTGATGCCTCTGCAGAAAGACCATCAATAAAAGATGTTGTGACGTATTTGAAAATTCAAGCACAGAAAGTGCAAGATAAAGAACCGTCATTACCGTCATTTAGTGTTTGGAAAGAAGCACAGAGCAAAACGCAGTTAGACCCATCTGCTGCGTTAGCGAAGGCTGCCGCACAGGTATCCAAAGAAGTCGTAGCTATCACACAATTATCCAGCACTCGTGAGATGCCAACAACAACCTCGCCTACTCATGTGCTACAGTTTAGTAATGCTGGAACGACTGGAAGTATATCGCCTTTCGCGACGAAAGATGGCAGACCAGCTCCCCCTCCACCTGGTTACACATCAGATGGTAAAAAAGCTCCCCCACCGCCACCGCGTCAAGAAAATGCTGGACCGGTTATACATCTTCCAAAAGAAGAAAATTCTTGGAAAAAAGCATGGGGACCGGTTATACATGTTGTTGAGGGTGACCCAAATGACAACAAGCATAAACCAGGGGGCTAGTCGTTGGTTAGACAGAAACTTGCCCTTTTTTTGGCTTATCTGTAAACATTTTTAATCTCCTATATATTTGTTTGGTGGGTATACACCTAAAATATTTGATTTAATTATGATATGGAGCCATTTTAATTTAAATAAGGTTAGTATGCTTTATAACATTTTTCTCAGAACTAAGCTAAATTTAGTTGCTAAATCAGTCTTGAAAAAGGTATAAATAGCGTTATGCAGCAAATTCCAATGACAGCAACAGGCGTCGAAAAACTACGAGAAGAGCTAAAGCATCTCAAGA
>DAORSV010000099.1:0-3049 GCA_035443705.1 Gammaproteobacteria bacterium | reverse complement strand
CTTTCTCGATTGTATCCGTTTTGTACTCATGAATTTCTTTAGGATTCCATTTCGGGAAATATAAACGTTCAAGCGCTTGCTCAATCACAACAGGCATGATAATGCCTTGTTCTTTCAGCGCTGCAACGGTTCCTTGAGTATAGAGAGGCGCAAATTTAAAAATACTTAGCCACCAATCCATTACGCCAAAATTCTTATTTGGTGGAAATACATTTTTTCTAGCACGCGGCAGTTCAATTTGGATCATTTGCAAATGCCTAATTTCCTGACCACTATGTCTATCTGTCATCAGATAATGTTTCATAAACTGATTTTCGGCCAAAGGATTATTTTTAACACGTTCAATGAGATTATCTGGAACTTTATCCTTCATTCCATGCACTCTATTCGTATCGTACCCTAAAACTTGAATCGCAATGGTCGGCTTTAAATTTCTATACCACATCGGATCTTGAAATTCTTTTTCAGCTATTTGTTGCGAATAAACAGAGGCTGTATAGTACAAAGCACGCTCATCAAAGTTTATATGACGATGCGCTTGCATTTCAATCACATAATGCGCTCCAGATTGTGAAACAACATGCATATCCATAAATGTTTGTTTAAGGCCATCTTTAGGTAATTTAGGGATGGCAATAGAATCTTCTCGAACCTCTTTGACAGGGTCATGTGCAAAATCAGGCACAAAGGTATTCAAAAAAGATTTAATAATTTCTTTGTTTTCTTCGATAGCTGGCGATAAAAGATGCTTAAACGCTGTGTCTGTTGTCGGATCGGCATATTCACCGCCTTGTCCAAATGCTTTAAGACCCAGAATGAGTTCTTGAGTCTCCGCGTTTATAGTAGAATCATTATGTTTTGTATCAATCATTTAGATATCCCTTATTTTATCTAAAGCCTTTTCGTGCCAATACTTATCGGACCCATCGGTTGATTATATCATTTTTAAGAGTCCATAAGTATTAAAGACTTGAAAAATAGAACTTAGCCGCTATAAAAGTGCGTAACCTGCAAAACATTAATGTTTTTTTTATCTAAATTCAACGAGCCATAGAATTAGTTTTATAAATAACTTAAATTTAGCAATTTATTTCCAGACAATTTACAGGGCTGACATCAGTATTCTTATGTGGTACTCTGAGCTTGAGAGCTACAAGAGTTAAAACAAAAATTTGAATTTAAACGAAGCGGAATGACTTTTAAAAGATTTTTTCGCTTCTAAATCGTAACCACCACTCAACGTAAAATTACTCGAAATTAAAGCAGTAACACTTGCACCTAGATTAACACCGTGTTTCGGTGGTACAACACTTGTTGAAGCAAACGAACCACCACCCTCTACAAACCGCGAAGTAATAATCACCTGCGGATTCTTAACATCTGTTATATAAAAAGCGTGGATCTCTGGAAAAAACGTGCCCTCTTGGCTTCTCTCTGATACTCTTCCACCCAAATTGACGCGAACTGTGCTGGTTTGCATTGAACTGAGATGCTGATTTAAAGTGCCCGCACCTTGCTCTGTATATTGACCTACATTTAAGTGCATATATTGCACTGCAGCCATGGGAGAAATCTCTATTCGATGACAAGGAATTGCAAATCCCGCTTTAACTTTAGCACCATATTGAAAACCGTTATAGCGCGATGTTGCTGTCGGTCCTATAAAGCTAACGTTTCGTTTACCTTTATAATTATTGATGCCTGCAGACAAAACAGCATCTAAAAATAAATGTCCGTAAGTTGCGCTGCCATAAGCCATACCTTGCGTACTGCCAATCGTTATGTGACTGCCCGTATTATTCGATTGTCTGACCACGGAATTCGCATGACTCGCACCTAAACCAACGCGAAAATACTCTAAAATAGGTGCATCTCCTAAAAACCCAAAACCCGAGGTAGCGGCATTATAGCCTGAAAGCCCTTCTCTCATAGACTGTTTTATGGAATTTCCAAAGATAATAGGACCATAAGATCCGCGATCTTCCATCACGTCACCTGCCGCATAACCTGTGCTAGCGTAACCCGCTCTAGCAAGCAATCCTCCTGTACCCGTCCGTATGCTATCCAATCTCAACAAAATTTGCTCCGCTCCACCCGGTGCTTGTGCCGCAGTTGTATGTATGCCATTTAACCCCGTTGGCGCCAACTGTTCTAATTTGTTCTCAAATGCTTTTTGTGATGCTTGTTCATTTAAAATACCTAATAATGCATTAAATGTATCGTTTTCAGCCAGGTTATCAATACCTTTTGCAATCCCATTTAACGCTGGAATAGTATTGATACACGTACAGCCACTGCGAGTTGCAATAAGTTGCAATTTATTTCCCGTTACAACAGGTTTAAAACCAAAAAATAAAGACGCTTTTGGAATTGTTGGTAACACAGCCCCCACTTCAATACCTCTTGTAGAAGTTATAATATCGAATACCGTACCATTTGTAATTTGTGCACCGGGGAGTAATTGAACATTCATGATGCCACCCCTTAGTGTGGTGTTGCCATTGACCTGGAACTGACTATATTGTCCTGCGCCTGCACTCGTAATACCAATATTTATTGTTCCGGTTGCTTCTTGCGTAAAATTTTCTGGAATGGTACGTGTTTCGCTTGCTGTATGAGTGATTGCACCCTCGTTAACAACGCTCCCTGTCGCTCCAGCAATATCCTTTGTTAAGAATAATGTTCCACCTGAACGAACATTAACTGAGCCTATATTTGTTATCGCAACGGCTGGTGTAAAATCTTTTGTTATATTCAGAATAGAAGTCCCTAATCCATTACCCGTAATCGCTTGTGTCACTGTCCCACCATTCATCTCTAATGTCGCTGCACCGATGGTTACAGGACCATCCCAGCTGCCACCCGTAGGCATTTTGATTCCGCCACCGACAATCTGCAAATTCCCTGTATTGGGATGTGAGCCTGACAGTGTTAATGTATTTGTTCCGCTCTTAACAAAAGCACCCGTACCGGCAGCTGTGATATCTCCCGCAAAACTGCCATCGGCAATAGTCGCCGCAGTTAATGTAGCCGCGTTATCTATATTAAC
>DAORSV010000098.1:0-3099 GCA_035443705.1 Gammaproteobacteria bacterium | reverse complement strand
GCCGCATCTACAAATGAATCTGCATTTTCTACAACCAATCCTTCTGGCCCCAATTGGTCTTTGGTACCACTCAGATAAATGTTCTTTACATCTTTGAAATATGCGCCTTGCCCCGCAACCATTTCATTCCCAGGTTGTAATTCTGTAATAACCACGTGTTGGAAGCTCACGGTCGTTTCGTTTTTACCCATCAGATTCCTTCGTTTGCTTTCATGCGTAATTGTTTCGCAACGTGTGTAGGTATTTCGAGCGCGACTGACTGTTTCCAAATCTTTATAAGTCACTAATCCTTTTGCATCTATATTACCTCGAATGTGTAATTCACTTCCAGGAACGCCCGAAAATGTAATATCCCCCAGCGCAAGTAGACAACCTGCTCCATCTCTTAAACGTCTATTATCATAATCCTTGGGGAACAGCACAATAGATGATAAAACTTCTTCAGAATGGCCATCTTCAAAAACCAGTGTTTCCAGAGTGTCAACAATGCAAGGTTCTGAAATAAAAGACTCTGCTACGGGCAATGCCTTGTTCACACAATCTGTTTTTACAATACTCAAACCATTGTTATTTTGTGCGTCCTCTACAAGCATCCCCGAGCTTTGATTGATAATTAGCTTTTGACCTGTTTGACTATAATGAATCGTATTGGTTTCAAGATACTGCATCATGCTTAGTGGTGTGCTTGCAGTTTGATTTAAAAATCCGCGACCAAATTCTCCTAACATTACTTTCGTTAAAAGATACGCTTCTTTTTCTCGCGGAAATAATCGTCTCACATTAATAGGACTTATACCAAATGTTCCGTCCGCTCTCAAAAGCATTCGAGGTAGTTCGGGCACAAAATTGTTAACAGGAAGTATCGATTTAAAAACTGTTTCTCCACCAGGCGAAATTTCATACAAAGACGTCGGTTCAAAATAATTAAACAGTGAAACCTGACCCTTGAAAGGCTTAAAAACCATCGGAGCTAAACTAAGACATGTATCAAATTGTCCGATAAGTCCTTGCTGTATCCCGTCTATTTCGATACTAATTGCGGACAATATACCCGAAATATCCAGACGAGGAATTGAAACCTTTACATGGGATCCGACACTAAAACTTGCGTTTATCGGTGTATCTAAAACAACTGTAGAAAACGTCCCGAATATATCATGTACATCATCACTATGAAATGTATGTTTTATTCTATGCTCGCCTATTTTACGGCGCACCATCACAGTTGTGAAAGGCGTAAAGCCCTTATCTTTCAGGCTTTTTGGATCAGCGCCGTCAAATGTACAACACGATATTTGACTGGCAAATATATCTAACTCATGGTTTTCAATTCTTAACGCTCCTTCAATAATAACGGTAGACGGTTTTGTTAACGCCCGCGCAGCTGTCTTAACTGTTGCTTCTATATCTTCTTTTACCAATAATTGATGTCGCGTCGGCATGTCCCAGATTGCATTGCCTTTGATCTGCACTTGACTGCTCGTATTGATTAATTTTCCGTTTCCTTTAGCATGAAAATCCCCACCACACATCATTTCCAGTTGGTTCCATCTGATATCATTGGCGTGCATTTCAACAGGACCAAGACACAGTATGGCTGCTTGTGCTACTTCTTCTCTACCCAACACAATATCTATTGTTGCCTTAAGCTGCATACCTTCTACGGACAACCATCGGCCTTTAGACAAAACCAAACTTTGACCCTTTAATTGTAAGGGTTTACTTGATTTTAATGTAACAGAATGTTCATTATCTCCAGTAATGATAGGTATGGGCGCATCGATACAGATATAACCCGCCTCTGCTGTCTGATTAGCCAAAAATAAGAGCGGTTTTGTTGCAGAAGACGACAAGACGTATCGTAAAGAACCTGATACAGTACGCATTTCTGTAATAGTCCCGCCTTCTGACAAATAAAAACCCAATTCTCCGGCTGCTTTTACCGCATCGCTTACAACGCATACCCCTTCACCCTGATGCAATGTAATATTTTGAGCAGCGATCGTTTGGGCTTTAAGGTTAATGTTGATTGCCGTAATAACGATATTTTGATTAGTTGTAACTGTGCCAGCCGTATGAGAAAACCCTTCTCCAATAAAGGTAAAATCACCTTTTGTTGTAGCAATATGCCCTCGGTTACGGAATGAATAGCGTGGTGATTTCTTAAGCGATTGCCCTGTTACAGGAGTGTGATCGGTTCTCGCCACCAGAATTTCGGCTATGAGTGAATGTCTATTTAGAATATTTTTACTTGTAAAACAAACAGTGCCACACAACAAATCAGCACCTGTTTTAATCGAGCCGGGTGTCTCTATTGTTAAATCAAGACCATTGGGAACGCGATTAATGCACACATCCCCCTCTGGCGTAAACGCTAACTGACATTCCCCATCGAGAATTGGAATACACAGCGTTAACTTTTTCCCCAAAGTTGCACCTGGCGTGGGTAATGCAAAGGGTGCTAATTTGTTCTGTTGGGCATATCTATAAATAAAATCTGTAATCGCTTTTGTATCAAAAAAATCAGTATTTAAAATCGTATTTGATGCTTTAGCAATCCCAGCTTGTTCATCCTGCGTTTTTTGATCAACGCGATTTTGTGGCTCAGGTTGCAAAAATAAGGGAATCCATTGTTTATTTAAAACATTCTCTTTATTACCATGAACAACCTCTAGAAATAAAGTTGCTTCTTTTAGATCTATATTGAGTGCTTTTAGCTCTGTTGGACAATCTGCTGAAAAGCGAATGTTAGCGAAAGATTTATCTAAAGCTTTATCTAAAGCTTCTTTAACTTCTTCTTTTTCAGTATCGTTTAATGACGGCATGTAACTCTCCTTATTTCTGTGAATACAAATATTGCGGATTCTTTTCAGCAGATGAATTGTAAACAAGAAGAAATAGGGATAGATATCCGACAGATAACGGATAACACCGTTTTTTGTGTGTGAAAAAAGTTATGGTTCGAATTTAACAACTAGCTTAAGATAAGGAATAATGGTGGCACCACGTATGCAGAAGAATTGTTAAATGGAATTAGAAAATAGACTTAAACCCAAATTTAGCGCCAGTCAACCAACTATTTTTAGCGTAAGATAACAA
>DAORSV010000097.1:0-3121 GCA_035443705.1 Gammaproteobacteria bacterium | reverse complement strand
TTTTTTATACGGGTGATCAGATTATTCCTTTTGGGGAACACTTATTTGCTATGCCCACACATCTGCTTTGGCAAAAATAAAACAAAGGATCAAATCTAGACATGGATAAGAGTAATAAAAACGTTGTCTGCCCTTTTCAAAAATCAATTAATTCAATATCTAAGCATCTTAGTAAATTTATCGCTTCTGGGAAGCTAAATTTTGCCTTTTTTATCTCATTTAAAAATACGTCAATGCTATAGCTTAAAGCATCTGTAAAATCAGCTTTTGTTAAGTTGGTTTTGTTAAATAAACTTTGTGAAAAATCCGTATGGGTAAAATTTGCACTTGTGCAATCAGCTTCTCTAAAGTCAACTTCTGTTGCCGTGCATTCCGTCATTACAATTTCGCGCAAACATAATCCAAAAAAAGAAGAATAATTTAATGCGCATTTATAAAAATGAATTGGGCTACACAGTTTTATGTTGGGCCAGGCTGCAGCCGTCCAGTTAATGCCAATGGCTTTAGAGTTTTCAAATAAAATATCAAAAAAACTACAATTGTTAACTTTTATCATTGTTAGATTGCAGTTGGTAAATTTACATTCATAAAACTTGCATTTGTAAAATTCTGATTCGCTAAAATTACACTCGATAAAGGTGCAATTATCAAATTCTTTTTGATTAATTTTTTTCTCTGACAAATGAATATCTTTAAAGTTTTGATCTTGATAAAAACATTGGTTGTCATTTAAATTAATCATTTTCTAATAGAGTCATCCGCTGCCTCAGTAAGTCAAACGGCATTTTTCTTGATCCAAGCAACATATCGATCCATCCAGCTCTGTAGAAATTTCTTTGTATCCGCATTAATGATATTGTCTGCCGCATCAAACATGTCTTCTTTCACATGAATAAATGCTTCAGGTTGACCCAGTGTAGGCATGTCCAAATAGGCTAAAACGGTACGCAAATGCTGTTGTGCAACAGCAGTACCAATAGTTCCAATGGATGCACCTAAGATCCCTGCAGGTTTTCCTGCCCAAGCGCTTTGGCCATACGGACGAGAACCGTGGTCGATTGCGTTTTTAAGCACACCAGGCATCGAACGATTGTATTCGGCTGTCACAAACATAATTCCATGTGAAGCCTTAATTTCATTTTTGAATTGCTTAACAGATTCGGTTTGGTTCGCATCGTCATCTTGGTTATAGAGTGGCAAATTGCCGATTTCAAGAAATTTGAAAGAGAATTCAGCAGGAGCCAATTTTAAAATAGCGTTTGCTAATTTCCGATTTAATGAATCGCGACGAAGGCTTCCAATGATAATACCGATTTGATATTGCGTCACATGACTCTCCTATGAGGTGTTTTGAGGGTTGAATTAAATCATCCTAATTTCGTAGATTATAATTGATTCTTTATTAAAAGTCATGCTACCGTATTAAGATGTTAAAGATAATGCGAATTCCGGCGTTTAAGGATAATTATATTTGGTTATTGGTTAACACAAAAACCAATGATGGCGCGGTAGTTGATCCTGGAGAAGCCAAGCCTGTTTTAGAAGCATTGCGGGTTACCAATATTCAATTAACCGCCATATTAATCACGCATCATCACGCTGATCACTGTGCTGGAATCTCGCAGCTGTTGAAGCATGTTGAAGTGCCTGTTTATGGACCTCGGCATGAAACCATTCCGCATTGTTCGCATCCCCTTGCTGAAGGCGATACCGTTAATCTCGATGCACTTGATATTCAACTCAGTGTGTTAGATATCCCGGGTCATACGTTAGGACATATTGCCTATGTTGGGAATAACATGCTTTTTTGTGGAGATACACTGTTTACGGGCGGGTGTGGTCGATTATTTGAAGGCACTGCGTTACAAATGTTTAATTCTTTAAAGAAATTAAAGCAATTGCCTAAAGAAACGTTAGTTTATTGTGGCCATGAATACACCTTAGCCAATTTAGAATTTGCAATGACGATTGAGCCTGGAAACAAAATATTAATACAACGTTTTGAGCAGGTTAAAGCACAAACTGAAAAACATGAAGCAACTGTACCGAGTTTGCTTAGCTTAGAATTAGAAACCAATCCTTTTCTAAGAACACATATTTCATCAGTTATTGCGGCTGTTAAGAAGTTTGCAACACATAACATTGAAGATGAGTCAGATGTTTTATTAAATATTCGTGCCAAGAAAGATATTTTCAAAGCAACGGCAACTATTTAATTAAAAAAGTGGGTATCTATACCTATTACACTTCAAGATGCGAACAGCGGCGAATGCAGTAAAATAAAGCGACAACTATGTTGACAACTACTTAAAAATATTCCTAAATAAATACATCCGCTATTTATACGACAAATTAAAAAACCAGATCAAATTAGAACAGGGTGAAATATGCAACATAGTTGGGAAAGTCAGCTAACGAATCTGATCCTTTTATCTCATTATTTCTAAAACATTTATATTTTTTTCAAAAAACAGGTTTTAAGCACTAACCCCTTAATTTTTTCTACACGACAATCGATTTCTTCACTGTCGGAAGTTAAACGAATATTTTTTATTACCGTACCTCTTTTTAAAGTAATGGAGGTTCCTTTAACTTTTAAATCTTTAATAAGTTGAACAGAATCACCCTCGCTAAGCGTCGTTCCGTTACTGTCTTTTACATCCATAAAATTTCCTCTCTACTGAATAATAAGGGTGCACTGATATTCACCTCTTTCGCAAGGCTGATACAGTTGTAATCCTTCATAAAGCAATGTTGTTTTATAACACAAAAAGCTGCGAAAATATAGAGCACTGATCAGACGTACGGTTGACTTGCATCACTTAAACCATTACCTTGTTTAGTAATACATAATTATAGGTAATTTTGATGTTCAGCTTTAAACGACGCAATAATTTTGCGATTAAAATAACACTTACGGCATTGATGATCTGCACATTTAGCATTAATGCAGGATCTTTATCTGCATTGTGCGCAAATGTCCCAGATGTTCATTGTCATCTAAATTTACAATCGCAAACTAAACAGACAAAAACACAAAAAAACAATGTGCTTTGCAAGCAACAACCTCTTTTTGGAAGGTTGCGTAAAAACTTTAATCTTACAACGCAATTTACGGGGA
>DAORSV010000096.1:0-3189 GCA_035443705.1 Gammaproteobacteria bacterium | reverse complement strand
CAGATGGATACTGATTTGGATAAGGATATTACCATGCGCGTACGTTCATTAGTAGAACCTTCATTAGAGACGCTACAAGAGTATTTTGAAACGCTCGTTTTAAAGCGAGAGATAACCACACCTCTTCAATACTTAAGTGAAACGCATCGCCGAGGTATTGCTAATAAATTTGCTAAAAAATCGCTACAAGAACTAGAGTGGATGGCTCGAAAACTAGACAAATCTCTATTATAAAAATCTTCTCCCTGGTATTATAAAACCGACGAAAGTTATTCAAACTAATATCATTTAAAGCCAAGGAGCACCTGTTTGTTATCAAGATTACAACGTTTTCTACCTCAACATTGCTTGTCCTCTTTTGCCGGATTACTAGCGAATTGCAAAATTCGCTGGCTCAAAAATAGATTGATCCAATATTTTGTTTGGCGCTACCCTATTAACTTAGCAGAAGCCCTTAATCCCAACCCCTATGAATACGATTGTTTTAATGATTTTTTTACGCGGGCTTTAAAACCCGAGAGACGCCCCATTGCAAGCGGTATTCATGATCTCGTAAGCCCCGTTGATGGCCAAATCAGCCAACTCGGCGCCATTGCAGCAGGCAAAATTTTTCAAGCCAAAGGACACCATTTTACAACAGAAGAGCTATTAGGCGGGAATACCGCACTCGCAGAACCTTTTACAAATGGATCTTTTCTCACGGTGTATCTAGCCCCCAAGGACTATCATCGCGTCCATATGCCCATTGATGGTGCATTAACACAAATGATCTACGTACCAGGCAGCCTATACTCTGTTAATTTTAAAACGACAGGCTGCACACCCAATTTATTTGCTCGAAATGAGCGTGTCATTGCCATTTTCAATACATCCATTGGACGTGTTGCTGTCGTACTGGTCGGCGCAATGATAGTCGGGAGCATTGAAATGATTTCTACAGGCACTATTACGCCTCCCCGTTGCAAATCCATTCAAATTTGGAAATTGGATCATCCTATTCATTTAAAGCGCGGCGAAGAATTGGGACGCTTTAAATTGGGTTCAACCGTCATTATGTTGTTTGAAGAAAACAAGGTCAGCTGGGATCCCGTTTTTACAACAACAGAGCTTGTGCAATTTGGCCAACGTTTGGGATCGTTTAAGCCCGATCAGTGGTAAATGAAACGACTTCTTGAATTTCGTGGCTACTAAGCATCAGCATTAATAATCGATCAAGTCCTAAGGCGACCCCTGCTGAATCCGGCAAACCGGCTTTTAAAGCCTCAATTAAACGAAAATCAATCGGGATCTCCATTAACCCATTGGTTTTTCGATATTCACAATCCGCTTGTATGCGTTCAAGTTGAATATCCGGATCTGTTAATTCATGATAACCATTTGCTAATTCTATCCCTCGAACATAAACCTCAAATCGCTCTCCAACAGCAGGAACAACGTCTCGCACTTTCGCTAAAGCGGCTTTAGAAACGGGAAAATCATAGATTATTACAGGATTTTCAAATCCTAAATGTGGCTCTATGCAATGCGTCATCAAGATATCTAGCCAATCGTCGACTGTTAACGTATTCATCGCAGCAGCGCTCAGAATAATCCCTTTAGAGAGCGCACACTGTTTAAGTTGTTCTGCAGAAACTGCGTGCGGATCAAGCCCTAAAAACTTTTGGTATACGGCTTGATAGCTTAAACGTTCTGTTTTTGAGGTTCCTAATATCAGACACAACAAAGACTCAAGTTCATCCATTAAAGCATGGTGATCAAATCCTGGACGATACCATTCTAATAGCGAAAATTCGGGATTGTGCAGACGACCAATTTCGTCGCGACGAAAGGCTTTGCAAATCTGGTAGATGGGTCCACTACCCGCCGCTAACAAACGCTTCATTGCAAATTCTGGCGATGTTTGTAAATAATAATTTTGATTACCGCGCACATGTGGATCAGAATATAAAACAGCAATGGGTGTGATATGTGGATCCGTTGCTGCCCCATTACACATTAGAGGAGTTTCAACTTCCAACACCCCTCTTTTATAAAAAAAATCGCGAATTTTCCACAAAAATTGTGCACGAAATTGTAAATTTTCCAAGCTTACGCTTGGCTGCCAACCCTTACTCTTTTGCACGAGAAACGTAACTACCAGTACGTGTATCGACTTTAATCAGCTCACCTATCTGGACAAATAAAGGTACACGAACCACGGCACCAGTCTCTAGCGTTGCAGGCTTCCCACCACCACCAGAGGTGTCGCCTTTAAGACCTGGATCTGTTTCTACAATTTTAAGGATAACGAAATTCGGCGGCATAACAGTTAAAGGTAAATCATTCCAGAGTGTTACAATACAAACATCTTGTTCCCTTAACCAAAGCGCACAGTCGCCCACAATTTTTTTATCAAATTCATATTGTTCGAAGGTTTCTGGCACCATAAAATGCCAACGCTCACCATCATTATATAAATATTGCATGTCTTTATCGACGACATCGGCTGCTTCTACGCTTTCTCCAGATTTCATGGTTCGTTCTATCACGCGTCCTGTTTTTAAATTTCGAAATTTAACGCGGCTAAATGCCTGGCCTTTTCCAGGCTTTACAAACTCATTTTCGATAATCACAAAGGGATCGTTATCTAAAATAACCTTAAGCCCGCTTTTAAATTCATTGGTACTATATGATGCCATACTGCTCCCCCTAGATAAATTTTCGACCGTATAGCTTTTCAGATAATTACTTTGAGCAACTGCTCACAAAAATAATTACCTGAAAAGCTATGCTGGATGATAACGAATAAAACGTGACAAAACAATAAGGATAAGTTATCTGCTATACTTTACATATGCAAAAAATCCAAGGGGCGATTGGCTTTACGATTCCAATCCAAACCTTAACCAGTAGCAATGAGGTCAAACTGACCCCTACCGAGGTTATGGCGTGGCAAAAACGCTTGCCCTCAGATTTAGGCCAATCTGCAAAAAAAATCTACCACGCAATATGTGATTGCAACAGGGTCAACCTTAGCCCAAAAGACAGATTTGAAATTTTAAATCTGCTGAACACCTCAGTGCAACATATTTGTCGCTCATTAAACAAACACTATGCGAACCAAATCAACGCATTAACAACACAACAATTAACCATCGCTCATTTAGCAGAAACGCTACACGAACAAATGGCAGATGGCTATAAACTGGT
>DAORSV010000095.1:0-3329 GCA_035443705.1 Gammaproteobacteria bacterium | reverse complement strand
CAAAAAAAATGGCGGCGCTTTGCGACATATTTGTGATGGATGCTTTTGCGACAGCACATCGTGCGGAAGCGTCGACTGTTGGTATCGCACAATATGCGCCTGTGGCGGCTGCAGGTCTTTTACTCAGTGCAGAATTAACAGCGTTAGAAAAAGCTTTGCGAGATCCCAAGCATCCGGTAATTGCTGTTGTCGGTGGTGCAAAAGTGTCAGACAAATGCTTGTTGTTGGGGTCATTGCTCGACAAAGTAGACACATTAATTGTAGGGGGTGGGCTTGCAAATACTTTTATTGCAGCACAGGGCTATTCGGTGGGTGGTTCTTTATTAGAGCCAACGTTTATCGCAGAAGCTATAGCGTTATTGGCACGTGCAAAAAATAAAGGCGTTCAGTTAATCGTCCCTATCGATGCTGTTGTGGCAAAAACAATCTCTGAAACTGCTGAGACGCGCATATCTGATCTAACAGATATAGCGACAGATGAAAAAATCTTAGATGTGGGGCCAAAAACATCACAATTGATCGACGCTATTATTCAGCAAGCAGCTACGATTGTATGGAATGGTCCGTTGGGTGTATTTGAGCTCTCGTCTTTTGAAAATGGTACTAAACGCGTAGTTGATGCGATTGCAAATGTGTCTGCGTTTTCGTTGGCAGGTGGTGGAGAGACCTTAGCGGCAATTGAGAAATACGGGGTGTCTGAAAAAATATCCTATATTTCTACGGGTGGCGGGGCTTTTTTAGAATACCTAGAGGGTAAAACGTTGCCTGCAGTGACTATGCTGGAGGCTCGCAGCACATTAAAGGCGGATTAATGCCTTTTATTTTTCCGGGTTGCGTTAAAATTGCCGTGCTTGCTTTGGCCGTGCGTTATTTAAAATGGGGGCGTGTATAAATTGCCTCCTCTGCTTCTTCCTTTAGGATATCTGCCATGCGAATAGGTAGAAGCATCATATACATGCCTTCAGACTGTAATCGTTCTTGTACGAGTTTTGCAGTATGATTATGTAACGAATGGTTAATCCAATTCTCGCGCTCAAAAATCAAAGTGCCGGCAAAGAAAATACAGTTTGGATATAGTCGACTTTTTAGTTTAGCGACTCGAGTTAAGCCGTCTATTACGTCAACATCGCTGGTTTGATAATCAACCGCAGGTAAATTTCGAATACGGCAATAATTGACAAAATAACTTAAGCGACGAACAACTTTTGTGCGCATTTCTTTGATATCCGCTTCTGGATCTTGTTGATTGGCTTCGGGATCATAGGTTTGTCCATTGAATTCGCCGACGCTTAAGAAAACAAAATTTTTATATTGATTTGGAAATAATTTTAGTACTTTTTTAAGGCTATACATGCCAATGCCAACATGCTCTCCCACAAAAAAAATGGCGGTGGGTTGGTGTGGGTCAAGTGGGAGCGGTGTAATTTTTTGAATATCGGTTTGCTTAAATTGGGTATCTATTTTTTTCATTGCAGCATTAAATCGTGTATAGTGTCGCTTAATAAAGAGACATGTAAAAATCAAAAGTCCGGTTACTAATAGGGTTACCCATCCGCCTTCTTCAAACTTTTCAAAAATGGTCACTATTAAAATGCTGGAAGTGAGCATAAGACCAAATAACGAAAGGCAGAGCTTTAATATTCGATTTTTTTCTGTTTTTCTGGCTTTAAACCAATGGCGTGAAAGTCCACATAAAGAGAGACTAAAAGTTAAAAACACATTGATGCTATACATAATAATTAAAAGTTGTAAGTGTCCCCTTGTCCACAGCAAGATCAATAAGGCGGTTATGCCAATCAGGATAATGCCGTTTTGTGTCACTAATCGAGAGGATAGATGACGAAATTGCGCAGGGAACCAAGAATCTGAAGCCATATTTGAAAGAACTGCAGGTCCTCCAATGTAGCCGGTGTTAGCAGCGACAAATAACAGTCCAGCTTCAGATGCCATGATTAAAAGAAATAGAAATGACCCAATATCTATGTCATGCCATATCCAATTACTCATAATGGTTTTAAATATAACAGCATTTAAAGTAAGACCTGCTGTTGGTACAACATCCCATAATAAATATAAAAGAATAATGCCACCGGCAATAAAAGAAAGCGAAAATGCCATATAACCCATGGCCCATTTTCCGGTGGTAACCCGTGGTGGTGATAGGCGATTAACGTTGTTAGATACCGCTTCAATACCAGTATAAGTTCCGCCACCGAGCGAATAAGCACGTAAAAACAGTGCTAAAATGAACATCCAGCCCGCTTCATGATTAAGGTTGACAGTTTCGTGATAGGTGTCTGGAATTAAATGTGTTAAGCGTTCTGAATGTTTCAGTATTCCGTAAAGAATGAGAAGCGTGTGGGTTATAAAAAAAGTCAAAAAAATGGGGATCAGTATTTTAATAGATTCTTTAATACCACGAAGATTAAGGAATCCTAATAGTACTAATAAAGCAATTTCGGTTATTAGTTTATGAGATTGTGCCTCTAGAGGAAATAAACTAAAGAGTGCATCCACACAGCTTGCGATCGAAACACAGACGGTTAATACATAATCTACAATCAAGGCAACACCAGAGGTGAGGCCCGCATACGGACCAATTAACTGTGTCGCGACTTTATAGCCGCCGCCGCCCGAGGGAAAGAGTTCAATGACTTGGTTGTAACCCAATGCAATCACAAAAACGGTTAAGGCGATGGCAGCAGCAAGATATAGCGCTAAGTGCGAGTGTTGTCCTAACGCTAAAAAGGCCATCTCAGGTCCATAGCACGCCGAAGACAGACCATCTGCGCCTAGACCTACCCATGCCAAAAAAGCTACCAGCAACATACTACGCCGTGCTTCCGGCTTTGTCGGATTTAGCGATTTACCGAGTAATAGTGTGCGGAGTTTTGTGAGTAATACGCTCAAACAAGCATTCCCTTGTCAAAAATTTTTTTCGAGGATGATGATGCTATTTAATAATAGCTTATTTTTGTTTTTGTAAAAGGTCACGCATGCTTCGTTTTTCAGTAAATCTAGAGCATTTTAGCTAAGCCGAAGCGAAACTTCTCCGCTGGGAAAGTGCTTAATTTGTCCGGGCTTTATTTCGAGCAAAAAGTGGCCGTGTTCATTAATCCCACGTCCTATCCCTTGTAATTCTGTCGTATTGGTAATAATGGTGACAGGTTTATTGAAGGTCAAATCCAATTTTTGCCATTGCGGCAAAAAGGCTGCAAGCCCTTGTTTTTGGAAGAGAGAAGCGGTTGCAATAAGATTATTCAACAGTATGCCCGCTAATTTATTGCGATCAATTTTTTGATTTGAGAGTCTTTGTAGATCTGTCCAGG
>DAORSV010000094.1:0-3496 GCA_035443705.1 Gammaproteobacteria bacterium | reverse complement strand
CGCTGAGTTTAAATTCAGCGCGCCAGCTTGTTTAGTCTTCGTCCGGTAACATGATGGTAAACACGGGTTCCCCGTTGTCACCACCTCCGATTAGAGCCTTAAGCTTTATGGTTTTTGGACGACGGCTTTTACCATCGCGAGGGATCACATCTAAACGATAAATAAGGCGATCAGCTGTAGTGGGACTCAGTTTTATAGCCACGAACAGCATCCACAAAACGTCATCGAGCCTACCTATCTGATCCTGTGGCGTTTGAGCGGCTGAATCTTGCTCGGTCCATTCTATATACCGGCTCCAAACAGTGCGCGTAACAGCCATAGGAATTTTAAAACCCGTTGCTTGTGCAGCTTTAGACACGTCCACTAAAAACCCATCGGCTAATGCTTGAGCGCGGGTATAGGCGGAAATAATGTTGGCATTGCTGAAGTAATCAGCTAAACTATCATTGGACATTTTTGACTCCTTTTCAGTCGAGAATGTTGGGGTGTTTAGATGTGCAACCATCTTTACACCCTGCCTATGTTTCTTTGTGAAACATAGGCATATTATAACAAATTTAATTTTTTTTGCAAGCTTTTTTTCATTTTTTCCCTATTTTTAAAGCTTTTTTTGTTTTTAAAACGCATGATTTTTATTGTTTATAGCATGCAAGAAAACATTATTTCCACATGAAGGGTATAATAAAAATGTGCTAAAATCTGCATAAAGTGACCAATATGTGAGAGAGTTGTTTACAATGTTAGTGATAGTTAAAATAAATAATGTAAAAACGTTCGTTGGACCTCACCTTTTACACGTTTGGGAAACAATTACAGATAAAGTAGCCTCTCAAATACTGAAAAAATTATATGAAAAATTCGAAACGTTTCATTTCTCTTAATGCGACGCTAAATACCAAGATGGCGTACTGACGCGAGCATTGATTAAAACACTAAAAAACGATAAGAGCTTTTTGAATTTAAGCCTTTGGTGATAACGAGGAACATTTGAGATGCCAGGGTATTTATTGGGAAAAGAAAACAGAAGTTCACATCTAATAAAACGATTTTACAATTGTGAATAATTAATAAGTCAAAAAAAATTATCTGTAACAATCTATGTAATAATCCATAACTTTGATACATTTATATTATTATTTAACCCGTTAGTTCAACCATGCACAGCTCTGAGAGACACATGGATAAACTGTTGGATAAGTTGTGTACCGATTTTGCAAAGTTTTTTGATAATTCCGTAGCAAAAAAGACAAATCGGTACACAGCTTACCCACGAGCTTACCCACGTTCTGCGCACTAGGCATAAAAAAAAACAGTCACAATTTTAATAATTTATTTTCAACAATTTAACATTGCTATAAGTAGCAAGCCCTAGATTGCAGTTAGAGGCTTCCCCCCGGGGCGTGTTTACAATTTGCCATTACAGATATAGGATTTTGATTCCGGTTTAATGCCAAAGTATAAATTAATTAAGTATGGCAAAGAAAGCTTGACAGCTTGCCCTTATAGCTAAAGATGCAAAAAACGTTGGTACAAGAGAGCCGGTTAGAAAACGACTAGCACGCGGGAAATTATCTGATAGCTAAAAACTGCGATAAGCACTTTTTACAAGATAGGATATGAAAGTTGTTTCGAAGTCCGACGGGATTTTAAAGCCTCAAAAAATAATAAAAGGCAAAATACCGTGAAAAAATAATATCTATTTAAAAAATTTGTAAAAATTCTGGCGCATTTTTTATAGATTATATTATATTTAAATTCTGTTTTCAAAAATAAGAACATGCGTAGTCCAATATAAAATATTGAAAACATTTTTACAGCCCTACACTTAAAACGAAGCGAGGAAAAATCATAGATATAGTTCAGATCAGAGAAGGAATCGCCTTGAATAGTTATTTAAAGAAAAAAGTAAAATATTACTGTTAACCGACTGAGTGTTGCTAAACCCGATTTAAAATGAAACTTAATATAATTATATCGCAAAAAAATTTAATATGCTACAATTTGCTTGAGTAAAAACGCTTTAACGATTTGATTCTTGAATAATGTGCAATTTATTTTTTACGATACGGTTAACAAATATCCAGATAGGAGGAAATTTTAAATGGTAAGTACTGTCTTAGAGAATCTTTTAAAAAAGCATTCACAGCTAGAAGCTCGTATACAATCCTTAAAAGCCAAAGAGTCTACCCAAAAAAGAAAAAATGATAATAGGAAAAAAATTCTAGCAGGTGCTTATATTTTAGAAAAGCATGAAAAGGCAGGCACTTTGCAAGAGTTGATGACAGAACTCGATAAGTTTTTAATTAGAAAAAATGATCGTGTTTTATTCGGTTTGGTCGAGGAAACGGAAAAGAAAACAGAAGAATTTGCTTAATGAAATTGCTGATAGTTGAATCTCCCAATAAGAAACAAACCATTTCTAAATATTTAGGCCCTGGGTGGCGAGTAGAGGCATCCATGGGCCATGTTTGCGATTTGCCTTTAAAGACATTGGGGATTTTACTACCAGCCTATAAACCCACTTATGAGTTAACCGAACGTGGCAAAAAAACCATTGACCGCTTAAAGATTGCGGCTAAAGATGTAGAAAGTGTTTGGCTAGCAATGGATCCGGATAGAGAGGGCGAGGCTATCGCGGGAAATATTGCCCGGTATTTAAAAACGGTGGTAAGTACTTTTTATAGGGTGGTATTTAATGAAATAACCCAGAAAGCTATCCAAGCAGCGGTAGCCAATCCTCGTAAACTGAACCGGCCGCTGTACGAAGCTCAACAAGCCAGACGGGTTATTGACAGGTTGGTGGGATATCAAGTGTCCCCGCGTTTATCTAGGGTGACAAACCAGAAATTGTCAGCCGGACGAGTTCAGTCGGTAGCTTTGCGATTGTTAGTAGATAGAGAGCGAGCTATCCGGGCATTCGCGCCTACAGAACACTGCGGCGTTAGGTTAAACTTCAAGACAGAAGGGATTGAATGGGTTGCCCACTGGCAGACAGAACCCTTTGTAGACGAGGACAACCCTTATGTCTTAGACAAGGCTTTAGCAGAACAGGTTGCACGAATAAAAGAAGTTGTTGTTTTGTCAGCCAGTAAAAAAGTAGCCACTCGGAAAGCACCTCCGCCATTTATTACTACGACTTTGCAACGAGCAGCTTCCATTCATCTGAATATCAACGCAGAAGAAGCTATGCGCGTTGCTCAGCATCTGTTTGAAAAAGGTCTAATTACTTATCACAGAACCGATAGTCCGAACTTGTCAGAAGAGGCTATTGCGCCTATTCAGGAAGAACTGAATAAATTGGGGTTAAAAGAACATATCGCCAAGCCCGCCAATCGTTGGAAAGCCAAAGCGGGAGCACAAGAGGCCCATGAGGCGATACGCCCCACAAATCCCGCTTTACTCAATACCCTGCTCGATATTAAAGCTCAAAATCTATACGAGCTGATTCGAATCAGAGCCTTAGCTTGTCAATTGTCGGCCGCTAAGGTAGAGATGA
>DAORSV010000093.1:0-3601 GCA_035443705.1 Gammaproteobacteria bacterium | reverse complement strand
TGAAATCAGACGCGATGCAGCAGCGCGGAGAATTTGTAGTGTTGGTTGCAGGTCAAACGTTAGAACCGATCAAAGACGCTATTCCACCCGAAGCACTTCAGGTATTAAAAATTTTGCTATCCGAACTGTCCGTTAAACAGGCGACGGGTTTAGCCGCAAAAATAACAGGTGTTAGCAAGGGGTTGTTGTATGAGATGGCTCTGAAATATCAGAGCTTTAAATCCCCCCACCTGCCGTGACGCCCTTTTTCTAAGGGGGTGATCTCAAACCAAGCGTTTAACAGGTGCTTTGCCTTTCTTTTTGAGCTTTTTATTAGCGATTGTTTTTTTAGGACACTTTACGAAGGTTGTTGTTTTACGTCGAATCAGCCTATTTTTCTGGTATATCAGCTTCGTTTTGGTTTGTAAACGATTGCATGGCTGATGCGGAATATTTAAGTAAGATTCAAAAAACTTGACAGCGGTTTTAGCAGAAAATCGATTTTCGCTGTTATGGAGCACAACGATACCAAGTTGTTGGTCTGGCATAAATGCAATAAAATTTGTAAAGCCCTTTACCCAACCGCCATGAAACACGAGTTTATGATGATCAAAATCGACCACACGCCAACCGAGCGCGTAGTGCGCATTTTTGATCATATTCGGTGGCCCACTATTAGGACCCAGCGTGCAAGGTGTTACGACTTGTGGAGTTTGAATGCGTGCGAGCATTTTATGCGTTAGGACTTCAGGATAGCCACCCATTTGTGCTTTTAAAAAAATAGACATGTCTTTAATGGAAGAATTAATACCACCTGCCGGTGCAACAGCATAATATCCCCTAGAATAAGTGTCTGAAGGTGTTAAGGCGCCGCGATTACCACGTGTATGCGGTGTGGCACGATTGAGTGTATTGATTAATCCTCCCAGTGTCGCGGAGGTTCGGGTCATATTGAGCGGTTGTAATAAATTTGCATGCAGGGCATCTTTAAAAGGCAGATGCGTTGCAGAGCGCGTAATGTCGCTAATAAGAGCATACATTGCATTATGGTAATCATAGCGCTTACCCATGGGTGTTCTTACGCGTGTTGCTTGAAGCGTTTCTAAAATACGATCGTAAGGCGCGTGGGCTTCAATCAGATTATTAAACCCAGCCCGTGGAACACCGGTCGAGTGGCTTAAAATATGTCTAATTCTTAGGGTATGAGGCGATTGATTACTTTTAAGCGAAAAATTCGGTAAATAATGCGTGACGGGATCATCCAGCTTTAAAAGTCCCTTGTGTTCTAATACAGAAGCCAGTGTTGCCGCTATGGGTTTAGAAACAGAGCCTAATTGAAACAGGGTATCTACATCTATTTTTTCGGGTTTACCAACCATCCTAACACCGTAGGTGTTCATAAATACAACGTTGTTGCGATAGACAACAGCAACAGCACATCCCGGGATTTGTTTGCTTTGTACAAATTTTTGAATATCCGCATTAAGTTTGGCGAGGGCAGGTTCAAGATTTTTAGAGGGAAGTGCGAATACAGTAAGCGGCACGAAACAAGAGACGAAAAATAAGAGACAGCGGACTATAGACAATCTGTCATTGTGTTTACGAAGAGCCCTGATTAATCGTATCGTTACAGCCATAGGAATATTTTAGCATGAAATAAGGTTGCATATGATGGCCTATAACCGTTACTCTTGCAATCAGGAGTTGGCTAGACAGTCGCTCTGTTTCCGAAAGGGAGCAGAGAGGAAAGTCCGGGCTCCATAGGGCAAAGTGCCAGGTAATGCCTGGGAGGCGCGAGTCTACGGAAAGTGCCACAGAAAATATACCGCCTTAATTTATTAAGGTAAGGGTGAAAAGGTGCGGTAAGAGCGCACCGCGTTGGTGGTAACAGCAACGGCAGGGAAAACCCCACTTGGAGCAAGACCAAATAGGAACCTAATAGTGCGGCCCGCACTGGGTTCGGGTAGGTCGCTTGAGCCATTGAGTGATTGATGGCCTTAGAGGAATGACTGTCCACGACAGAACCCGGCTTATCAGCCGACTCCTACCTACTTTTTAATTTTTTTTTTTACAATGGTGCCGGGAGAGAGAATCGAACTCTCACAATGTTGCCATTACCAGATTTTGAGTCTGGCGCGTCTACCAGTTCCGCCATCCCGGCTAGAGATGAGACCGAAGTTTAACATATCTATCCACGAGGTCAATGTCCCCATTGCGCCCTTAGGCATTGGCTAGTAGCATATGTTCTTATTTTTATGGAAAAGTGAGATCAAAAATATGAAACAGCAAAGCATAACGCTATTTAGCTTACTATTTTTAGTTGCCCCACAAGCATTCGCTGAGGCAGCCGCCGCATCAACAGCTGCCAATGCGGGATCAGGTGGCGCTATGACCCAAGGCATTATGTTAGCGGCTTTTGCCGTTATTTTTTATTTCTTGTTTATCCGACCCCAAAGTAAACGCGCGAAAGAGCACCAACAATTGGTGACAGGTTTGCAAAAAGGCGACGAAGTGGTAACAACCGGTGGTCTTTTAGGCAAAATTACGAAACTATCAGACAACTTTTTTGTGATGATGATTGCGGAGGGTGTAGAAGTGCCTGTTCAAAGAAATGCGATTGCGATGTCTGTACCCAAAGGCACGATCAAATCGCTAGGCTAGACACAGCGGTCTGCCCCTACAGTATTAAAACAGAGGAATAATTGCCGTGCCAACACCTTTTCCACGATGGAAGACTTATTTATTGCTGGGTATTTTGCTGATTGGTTTTGTTTACGCCATTCCTAATGTGTATGGCGAAGATCCGGCTGTACAAATTTCGGGGTTGAAGGGACAAAGCATTAATGCAGAAACAACAGCCGCTGTTACGCAGTTATTGAAAGACGCTTCACTGCCACCCAAATCCATTGGTATTGAAAAAGAAGGTGCACTATTAGTGCGTTTTTCAAATTCCGAATCACAGCTAAAAGCCAAAGATGTTATTAAAAAAGCCTTAAACGAAAATTATAGTGTTGCTTTAAATCTGGCACCCGTTACACCGCATTGGTTGAGCGCAATCGGTGCAAAGCCTATGAAACTTGGTTTAGATTTAAGAGGCGGGGTACATTTTTTAATGGAAGTAGATGTGGCTTCGGTGGTTACAAGACGCATGGAAGGTTATTTTTCCGAAATGCCAAAAGTGTTGCGCGAGGCCAAGATTCGTTATAAGCACTTAGAACATCCGAGTGCTGAAACAATTAGAGTTTTTTTTGAGACGGTGGATGAGCGCAATCAGGCATATAGCGTATTACAAAAATGGGAACAAGATTTAGCGATTAGCACGGGGGAAATCCCCCCTAGCGCCAAAATCCCCCCTAACCCCCCTTTGTCAAAGGGGGGAATTGAAGAAGGATCTTTCTTTTTAGTGGCGAGTTTATCGCCTCAAACGCTACTCACCATTAGAAACGAAACTTTAGATCAAACTCTGTCGATACTCCGTAATCGTGTGAATGAATTAGGCGTTGCAGAAGCCATTGTACAGCGTCAGGGTTTAAGTCGTGTGGTGGTCGAACTGCCGGGTATTCAAGACACCGCTTATGCCAGAGATATTTTAGGTACAACGGCTACGCTAAAATTTGTGATG
>DAORSV010000092.1:0-3613 GCA_035443705.1 Gammaproteobacteria bacterium | reverse complement strand
GTGAACTACACAAAATTGAACCCTATGCGTATCTGAGGTTTGTGTTAACAAAAATTCCTTATGCGAAGACGGTCGAAGAACTTGAACAGCTGATGCCATTTAATATAAAGCCGGAGCAGCTGGTGATTGCCTCGCAGAGTAATAACACCTTCTTATAGCAACTAAAAATACAAGGGTGGGTGAAAATTACCGCTTACAAAATTACCGCTTACAATTATTATTTAAAACTCTAAAATTTAAAATTCTCATTATTTACTTAAACGGGTGTTCAATGTTCTCAGACTATACAATTTAAATTACCTTATCTGTACCTATCAGTCCTTAAGATTAATAGGTACAGATTGAAAAAGTGCTTTAAGAACGAAATTTAAAATTAGTCACGATAGGTTGATGATCAGATGCAAAAGCTGGTTTACCTTGCTCCCGCGTAAAACCGACAACAAAGGTTCTGACTGCATCTTCCGAATAAGATGTCGGGGCCGCTTCAGTTGTTGTTGCAGGTACTAAAGTAGAATACGTTGGCTCAAATCCCCTACTAAATACATGATCTAGAACCGAGCCTAAAGCTTGACACTCTTTTTCATATACATCAACTACGGTTTTCCTTCGGCTTTTAGGCGACATAGCGACTAAAGATGAAGTCATATTTAGCCTTTTTTCATTGGCCGCAAAATCATATGGGAAAGCAATAAATGAAAAATTTGCTTCTGAGCCATCAGGTAGACGTAAATTTCTTGTTGGTTCCTCTAATAGAGGCTTACCGTTTAAGACAGCACTGTTAATAATGGCCATTTGCTCTGGCCCACCCCAATCAGCGAATGTATTAAAGTCGCCCGAAATTAATATTTTTGCATCGGGTTCCTTAACAATAATTTCTTTGACGAACTCGACTAATAACCTAGAAGAGTTTTTCCGAGCCTCTAAAACAATATCGAAGTGCGCATTAAGAGAGTATATTTTCTGCCCAGTTGATGGCTCTTGTAAGCCAACAATGAATACACCCCTTTCCCATTCAACCCCAAAATTGTGACTCTTAATCGATGAGATATTTTTTTCAACTTCTTCTTTACTTTTTCCTTCAATACTTGGGCGCGGAGTAGGCTGCTCGGGTGTTTGGGTCAAATATCGGATGTATGTACCATTTTCGAGCAAAGTTAACGCTCTCGGATCATAGGCAGTAATGAATTTAAAAGCCTTTTCTCCGCCCCCACCATTATAGGGTTGCACTAAGACATTATAACCAGCTTCTTTAAGATAGTTAACAAGAGGGGTTACTGAATCAACTTCGTCACCGAATTTAGTTGTAAATTTTCTGCCCTCTTGGATTTGTATAATTGTAGGGCGATAGGAATGAATTATTTTACCCATAGCTTCTCTAATGGAAGAAGCTCTCTCATTTGCGCGCCATTCAGGAAAAGCATCTCTTGCATACCCTTCCTCTGTTCTTAATATATTAGTATCGATATTGTAACTCAATAAAGTTAAGCCTTCTTTTAATAAATTACTTGTTTGGGTCTTTTCATATGATACTTTACTTTCGCCTAATGTTTCTGCCTCAACTGCACGAATAGTATTGGCTTTTAAGCTCTGCTGCAATGCAAGTTTAGGAAAGCTTCTAATACTTGCTTGATAGGCGCTTCTTAAGCTGGCGATCCCTGTTCGTAAAGCGCTTAACTCTACTGGAGATGCAAAGGTTTTAGATTTATCAAGGTTATTAAAGCCGGTGATTAATTGTGCAATATCATTTTTTAACTTTAAAACCGCTTCATAACTATGAGCCTGCTCCAAAGAACCTGTTAATAATCTCACTTGTTCCTGAGCCTTTTCGAGCGTCATCATAAAAACATCTCTCAAATGTAATTGCACTATCGCGCCCAAATTCTACTTAATTAGGTAACTAATCGTCAAGCTTTTCTGTGTATATAAGGGGGTTCACCGAATGTTTACCGCAAGCGGTTTTTTCAGGGCACGGGGAGCTAACGTAAGTGCTTGATTTTAATGGTGGGCCGTGTTGGGATCGAACCAACGACCCGCTGATTAAGAGTCAGCTGCTCTACCAACTGAGCTAACGGCCCAAACTAGTTGTGAATGATACTCCTTCACGTAACCAGAAACAATTGGTAAATTCTTTTTTAAGTTTTTGATTTATTTTGACCAACATCACTCATGACTTAATGATGCAATTTTATCGGAGTGTCAGAATATCAATGGCTCCAAGGCAAAAGCATCGACCTTATTCAGTTGCTTTTTCTACACATGACCGCCATAAGATTTTCCCTTAGTATCTCTTTCTTATGCATTTGTGAAAATGTTTTTAACAGAAGCTAAAGTCTCGCCGATTCTTTTTATCTGCGGTTTTGAGACCCCAGTGCTTTCTGCACAGTCTTTCCATTTGTTGGTTGCAGAATGCACGTGTTCAATGATTTCTAGTGCCTTTGGCTTTTTGATCTCTCCTATAGCAGCAAGCCTTAATAAATGATTAAGAGTAGGATTTTTACCCTCGCCCATAATCATCGTTGAATGCTCGCCATTGGGGCCAAAAGAAAACGTAAGATCATATGCAGGCGATACACGCCATGCACCATGCTCATCCATCAGGAAGGCTATCATTAAAAACGCCAAATAACCCATCAAAAGTTCGATCGTCGTTGCTTATAACACCACTTTTAAGTGGTAATTTGAAAGGAGATAACTCAAGACCAAGCTTTAAAAAAGTCGCATCATACTCAAAAAATAGCTTTCTATTTTTGAGTAATAACCGACCCATCAAGTGCTTGTTTTTAAGACTATTAAAATATACATAAATAAGATTTTGTGGCGTAAATGTCATTTTCTACCTCTTTTTCGTGTTTTATCTTCGAACAATTCATCTAAAGAGGCAGCATCTTCAGGTTTTTTTAGATCAAATAAACCATAAAAATCTTCGAGTGCATCTAAACTCAGGGCTAGCTTTAATAAAGAAGCAAGCGAGATTTTTCCTGTCCGTTCAAATTTTTTTAAAACACTGTAACTAATACCCGATTGCTCCGCAAGTGTTTGTTGGCTAAGGTTCATGGAGAGTCTTTTAGCCCTTGCTTTTTTGGCTAAATGTTCTGTCATTTCATGGGGTGTAGTCATCAATACTGACATCATAATGTCTGTTATACCGATTTAATAGTCACAGTAGACATTATAATATACATAATCCAGCGAGTCAAACGGTGACAGTGGGAAAAGGAGAACCTTTTTAGGCGGCCTCTGGCAGGCGTTTACGATCAGCTGGAGTTTCATTTGAGGATAGACAGGATTTACTGGGTCATAAGTCACATAGAATTACGACGCATTATTCTTCTGCTGAATTGTTGAAAAGGAGTTTTTGGAAAGTTTACTGAAAAACGTGTAAGTGTTTGATTTAAATGGAGCTGGTGACTGGATTCGAACCCGCGACCTGCTGATTACAAATCAGCTGCTCTACCAACTGAGCTACACCAGCAGAATTGTGTCGATTGTAACGGATTGCGTAACGATACGCAATTTTTGCGCAATAAGAAAGGCTTTATGTTAATAAAGCCTTTTCGTATATGGCGCCTGGCGATGTCCTACTTTCACATGGGGAAACCCCACACTATCATTG
>DAORSV010000091.1:0-3699 GCA_035443705.1 Gammaproteobacteria bacterium | reverse complement strand
ATTCAAGTTGTATTTTTGATAATACATATTGATTAAAATTTAGACTCTGAGGGAACTTTCTATTTGCTTTAGTTGACCGAATAATTGTGCTTTTTCTTGTCCTAAAATCCATTTTTCATGCGCTAGCACGTTATTTTTTGAAGTAACTTCTGTGAGCGCTGCATTTAAAGTATCTATTTGATGAAGTAGAACCGCTTGATCAGCTTGCAATTCGGCATTTCTTTTAAATTGTTCTTGCCATTGCGTGTAAATGTCTTCATATTGTGTTTTTAACTGCAATGCCGCACTTTTTTCTTGAACAAAAGCTTCCTGTTCCTCACTGAGCTTAAGCGTCAGGACTTCTCTGTCGAGTTCTATTTTATACAGTCTTGATTCTAAAATGCCATTTTCAAAGGCTAATTGTTCTTTAGCCTGTTTCAACTGACCTTGCACTTGCTGAGATTGTCTTAAATCCTGTTGTAATGTTTGAATCGTTTTTTCAAGTGTACTTTGTTGTTTCTCAAAGCGTTGTTGATCTACTTGACGTTGTTCTGCCGAGGCCGTTCTATAATGTTCAAGATTTGCTTGAATTTGCCTATTTTGGTGGTTTAATTCTTCAATGCGATCCTGTTTTTCTTGTAATTGTTGAATAAGCCCCTCTTGCCTAGCTTTTAATTCTATGTTTTCAGTTTTGTAACTTATTATAATTTGTTCCAGAGCAGATTTTTCTTGCACTAATCCATCTTGTTCTTGCTTATGCTGCTGGTTTTGTTGTTGGTACCGGTTATTTTCTTGTTGTATTTTTTGACTATTTTGTTTGAGGACGGTTATTTCATTTTGTACCGCTTCTTGAATTTCTGCTATTTTCGAATTCGCCTCAGATGTCACGCGATCCCATAAGCCCTTCATGAGGGAGACCAGTTCCTCAGGTAAATCGGCTTGAAGCGCCAATTGACCGGGATTTTGTTGCGCTCGCCAAGCCCGTAAATGGGTGCCAATCGTGCTGTTGCTGCCAGTGCCCAGTAACCCTCTAACCAACTCGATGGTCGGTGTTTTACCGCGTCCCACAATCTCTGCTGCGGCTTTAGCCACTTCAAAATAATTAATCCCAGATCTCGACAAGGTTTGCTCCTACTTTTTCATGTCGTTTATCATTACATGTTTTATAACATTTTTTACTTATATTTTAAAGACAGATTTTCACTAAATTTGAATAACGATAAGACAGACTTATTGATAGCTAAATCCTAAAAGCTCTGGCATCCTATTGTGTGCCATCTGTATTTATCAAGAGGAGAGCCATTTTGTTAGAAAAGCTAGAAAATACCGTTGTGACGCCTATAGCTTCCGTTACTAAGCCTAACCCTTATATTCAAGCCGCAACCCGAGACAACACCCGAAAAGCTTATCAACAAGACATTCGGCACTTCTCCAGCTGGGGCGTATTACCCACTACCTCAGAATGCATCGTCCTTTATTTACAAGCCTTTGCATCCCAATTAAACCCTAGAACCTTGATGCGTCGATTGACCGCCTTAAAAAATTGGCATGTCTATCAAGGGTTCTCCGATCCGACTGCTTCTCCCTGGGTGCGCAAAACCCTCAAAGGGATCTTAAATGTGCATGGCAAACCTAAAAATAGAGCATTGGCCTTAAGCGTGGAGCAATTAACCCAAATGGTTCTCTGGCTCAAGGAACAAAATACCCTTGCCATGTATAGAAATAATGCGCTTCTGCAAGTGGGTTTTTTTGGGGCGTTTCGTGCGAGCGAACTTGTCAGTCTACAATTTGAAAATATTAGCTTTGTGCCAGAAGGGATAGATGTTTTAATTCCGCGATCTAAAACCGATCCCATTGGCAGCGGACAGTCTTGTGCCATTCCTTATGGACAAGGTGAACTATGCCCCGTGACGGCTTTAAAAATTTGGTGTGAAAAAGCCGAGATAACAGAAGGTGCGATTTTTAGAGGGATCAATTCCCATGGACAATTAAACGCACAGTCTCTTTCGCCTCAAAGTATTTCTTTAATCATCAAAAAAGTGGCCATAGCGTGTCAAATACCCCAGGCAAACACCTTTAGCAGCCACAGTCTGCGTCGAGGCTTTGCAACGACTGCAAGCCGAAAAGGCGCACCGTTTATTTCCATTATGCGGCACGGTCGCTGGCGAAATGAAAGTACCGTATTAGCCTATATTGCAGAAGGTCAACGGTTTGAGTTCAATGCTGCACAGATTATCTTAAACGATCCGGCGGATTAATGGTTGTTATTCAGCTAAAATTTGGTATACTCCTTTTTTTAATAAATGTGGAGATTAACAAATGGCTAAAGCTAAAAAAGACGTTCAAAGAAAAGTTAAAAAGGGGATCGCTCCTGTTAAGCTTTCTAAAGAAATGAAGGCTAATATTGAAAAAATGATTGAAAAGAGCGAGAAACAAATCGATAAAAAGCTGTCAGCTCTCAAAAATTTGCTTGAAAAGCTCAGTGGGGCACCAAAAGCTAAGGCTAAAAAAGCCGCTAAGAAAGCTAAGCCTGCTAAAGCTGCTAAGGCCAAGCCCACTAAGGCCAAGAAAAAAAGCGCTATGAAAAAGAAAGCGAAACCACAAGTTCAAGAAGCGGAATAGCCTTTATTACACCTCTGATTAAAAAATGATCAGAGGTGGCTATTTACACAAATTAATGGACAGACTCAAAAATTCAAATTTGGTTTAAACGATCTAAAGTGTCGGGATATTTACGAGTCATTAAAATAAGGACGGCTGCCTGTTCGTTTGGTATCGTTTTTCCTTGTTCCCATTTTTCTAACGTTCTTAATTGAACTCGCAATCGTCCAGCAAATACAGCTCTGGATAAATTCAATTTTTCCCGGGTTTCTCTAATTAAAGCAGCATCAACTTTTGGAAGTGATTTTTTTTCAAAACTATAGGTACGCAAAGTAATTTTACCTTTGTTATGTGCTTTAATTTCTTTGATGCCTTGCTTTAGTTCTTGAAATAAATTTCTTTTACTCATAATGACCACTCCTCCGCCATTTTCTTTAATGCTTTTTTATCGCTGGATGACAAATCTGTCATTTCATTCTTTGTATAAAGAGCTAATAGATAAATTTGCTCCATTGGGATATGCCAATAATAAATAATCCTAGCTCCTCCTCTTTTTCCCTTATTTTGCACAGCCCATCGAATTTTACGCAATCCGCCTGTTCCTTGGATAAGAACACCCTTTTCTGGATGTTTCATAAGGTAACTTTGAAATTCTCTATATTCTTCGTCATTAAAACAATCAGGTATATGCTTGGTAAACGCATAAGTTTCAACGAAAACCATTAAAAAAATCCTTCGCACATATAAGCCAATTCTACCCTTAATGGGTACAAATTGTCAATAGCTATTGAAGTTATAATTTGTGACTAGGATTGACTAATGGGGTTCAGTGATCCCGAGCTAAACGCCGGGATTACTAAAACCCCGCTATCATTTACTCCTTGTCGTCTTTAAGTTCCCGTTCCTCTAATCGCTCCATTAGACCCATAAGCTCACACAGCATGTTTTGCGTGCTGTATTTGGTCTTTTTATAAAGCAAACTTAGGTACTTTAAATGATAGTCAATACGACTATGATCATCCAATACCTTCATGTGGGTACTAATTTGCTCATTTAATAATGATAGACATTCTGATAGGCTATTTTTAACCATTGCTTGATCTCCTTCGAAGATTGAGT
>DAORSV010000090.1:2297-3744 GCA_035443705.1 Gammaproteobacteria bacterium | reverse complement strand
AAAATTTAAAATAACTTTCTGCTGGTCAATAATTTTTTTAAAGTTTTCATCGATATTTTGAAGATCAACAACATCTACTTTATAGGGTAAATCAGATTCTTCAAAGGCATGAAATAGCTCGCTTTTTTCTTTGTTTTTTAGCTTTCGTTCCACATCAATTGCGATATCCAGATCTGATGCTCTTCTCACTGTTCCCTTAACGCGAGAACCAAAAACCCAAACTTTTGCATTTTTAGGCAGTATATTTCTTAATATATCTTGTAAAATTTTGAGATCAGAAGCACGAATGTCAATTGTGCTATTCAATGTTATGTCTCGAGCGTTGTTTGAGGCTGTTTAATAAGAATTGTGCATCTTGTAAAAAAATGGGAATATCTTCAAAGACGGCTTGCGCTTTTTCTTCATCATAGGTATGGCTTGTTGTTCCACGTTCCCGACGAAATTCTTTCCAGACGGCAAGCTCAGACTTTATTAAACCTTTTTCATAGGCTTTTCTAAGGAGTTCATTAAAAGTCATTTCATCAATAATGCTGGGGTTAGCTTCCGTTAAACTCAGATAACGCTTAATCATTTTTAATGATAATTCATAGCTAAATTCAAAAGCTTGAATTGCCCCCGCGCGTAAATGTAAGGCAAGCCGATCATCCTGTTGTGCTAAACGAGAGGCGCAATATTCCAATGCTTCCTCAAGCTGCGCTACCGCTTTTTCTAATGAAGTGAGATCAAGTAACATTAATTTACCCTAAATTCATTTCTCATGGGTTTAATGTTATCAAACTATGGGATTTGTTACAAATCCCCGGCTTTGCATTGCAAGGCGGTAATAGCGACCAGTGCGGCGGTTTCGGTTCGGAGAATACGAGGCCCACAACTTACCGTCTGAAAACCCCGTTCTTTGGCATAAACGAGCTCTTGTTCGGTGAGTCCTCCTTCAGGACCAATGAGTAGCGCGACAGGCCCAAGAATAGGAAGAGAATTCAATCCATTGAGGCTTAAGGGATCGAGGCCTAAGCGGGTCTTTTCATCTCGATTAAAGACCCACTCTGCGATTGGAATAGGGTGTTCGATAGCGGGAACGATCGTTCTGCCACATTGTTCTGCTGCGTGGATGGCGATTTTTTGCCAGTGCTCGGTCTTTTTTTCTAAGCGGTCTTGCTTAAGGTGCACCACGCTGCGTTCTGAAAAAAGCGGTGTGATTTTTTTTACACCCAATTCGGTTGCTTTTTGAATAACAAAATCCATTTTTTCACCTTTAGAAATCACTTGACCCAAATGAATTTCTAAAACAGATTCCAAATTTTTTTTTGTTTTTTCTAAGACGGTTACATTTACACGATTTCGTTTAATCAATGTGATAATGCTTAAATATTCAAAGCCATCCCCATTGAATAAAATGACTTTTCTGTCGGTTTCTAGGCGTAAAACAGCTGTTAAACGATGGCAAGCG
>DAORSV010000090.1:0-2197 GCA_035443705.1 Gammaproteobacteria bacterium | reverse complement strand
CGGGTTCTTCTCGACCGAAATGACCATAGGCAGCCGTTTGTGCGTAGATTGGTCTTAGTAGGTCAAGTGTTTTAATAATTTGGGCGGGACGGAGATCAAAGACATTGCGGATAATATCGCAGATGGTTGTATTGGGAATTTTCCCTGTGCCAAAAGTTTCTACCCCAATAGAAAGGGGTTTTGCGATGCCAATGGCATAGGCAATTTGAAGTTCTAATCGATCGGCAATGCCCGCGGCCACGAGGTTTTTGGCAATGTATCTTGCCATATAAGCGGCAGAACGATCGACTTTAGAAGGATCTTTACCCGAAAATGCGCCACCGCCGTGTCTGCTCATACCGCCATAGGTATCAACAATAATCTTTCTGCCTGTTAAACCACAATCACCCATGGGTCCGCCAATCACAAATCTGCCGCCAGGGTTTACCAAAAAACGCGTTTTTTTAGTGATAAAATGCGCAGGAATGACGGGTTTAATAATTTCATCTATAACTGCTTCTGTTAATACAGCATGACTAATATCTGGGGCATGTTGTGTGGAAAGTACGATGGTATCTGCATAAATTGGTTTGTGATTTTCGTCATAAAGAAACGTTATTTGGCTTTTTGCATCCGGTCTTAACCAGGACAGTGTGCCATTTTTTCGTACCATTGCTTGTCTTTTCATTAATAGATGCGCATAGAAAATAGGTGCAGGCATTAATACAGCAGTTTCATTGGATGCGTATCCAAACATAAGACCTTGATCCCCTGCGCCCTGTTCGTTATTTAGACGGCTTTGTGTGCTTTCTGCAATATCGGTAGATTGTTTTCCGATCGCGTTTAAAACGGCACAGGAATTTCCATCAAACCCTACATCCGAATCCGTGTAACCAATATGATTAATGGTTTGACGAGCTAGTGAGACAAGATCTACCCATGCCAGGGTAGTAATTTCTCCCGAAATTAATACCATGCCCGTTTTAATAAAGGTTTCGCAAGCAACACGTGCATTTTTATCTTCCGCCAGAATGGCATCGAGCACAACATCCGAGATCTGATCTGCAATTTTGTCGGGATGGCCTTCAGAAACCGATTCCGAGGTAAATAAAAAGGGCGTGCCCATAGTGATGTGCTTTATAGTCATCGTATCTCTTTCTAGAACAGTTTTTACATAAAGAGCGAGAACAGAGATCTGCTCCTACTTGCAGGATAGACTATCCTAAAAGAATTAGGAGGCTCCATGAACGATATCAAATACCATCAGGTGATTCGTGAACTCTCAGAGAAGATTGTAGCTGCACAGCGGCCGATCCGCATTTTAGATGCTCTAAAATGGAATAGTACCGTTGAAGAAGCCTTTTTTAAAAGTGGTTGCAAAGAACTGCCTAATGTACGTGGGCCAGAATTTTACCTCCAAAATCCTCTTAAGTTTGATCCGGATAAAAAAATTGATGAGTTTAATCAAATTGAACGCGATATTCGACGTGAGCTAGGGCAATTTAACAGCGTTGGATCTATTATGCAGCGGATGTGTCGCGAATATTGCACTGTTGTCGAAATGTTAAATGCGCGTGGAACACCTCATTTTACGCGCTATGCACAACAGCTGTACGGAAGTGCAGATGATGCATTTTATGCGGGAGCGCCCACGTTAACCGATCTTGCGATCTTGATTTCGAATACTTTGTCTTTTATTGAAAAAAAAACGGGCTCAGAATTAGATCAAAAAAAATATACAGGTGACGAAGCCGTTAGCATTTTAGGGCAACGATTATCGAAGTATTTTGAGGGTGAAAAAGAGAAAACTTGCGTTAAACTAAGTGACGATATTATTGCCGATGCAGCAGCAGGCGCGGAGTTTATAAAATTAAGAAAAAATGCGATGTTTAGTGAAAGAGATTTGCGTGTATTAGAAGTGCACGAGGGCTGGGTTCATTTGGGAACGACATTAAATGGCATGAGTCAACCGATTTGTACTTTTTTAAGTAAAGGACCACCTTCTTCAACGATTACGCAAGAAGGTTTAGCAATTATTATGGAAATTTTTACTTTTTCCTCACATCCCGCGAGAATACAAGGTTTAACCGACCGTATTCGTGCGATTAACATGGCGGAAAAGGGTGGAAATTTTTTAGATGTTTTTAATTTTTTTCGTGAACAAGGGTACTCAGAAGCAGAAAGTTATACACGAACGGCACGCGTGTTTAGAGGTAGT
>DAORSV010000089.1:0-3797 GCA_035443705.1 Gammaproteobacteria bacterium | reverse complement strand
AGCCAGATTGTTGCCAATCTTTAATATGCTGGGCATAGAATGCCGACTTATTATTGAACTTGTTCAGCGCACCTGTGGATGGGGTAGATGTTTCTGTTGATACCATTTTTTTGGCCCTCAAAATTTAATGTTAAGGCCAGTGTGGTAAGATTTGGGGTACGATGAAAAGGTGGGTAAAAATTACCGCTTACAAATTTTCTAGTAGAAGAGCTTTTTATCGCGTTAAACCTATTGTTTGAAGCTCATTATATTCATTTTCAAAACCGATGATATGTTTAAGGCTTTGTAGTTTTAGGGAAATTTTATTTAAATTTTCAGAAAAATATCTTCCGCTATTCGGTGTTTTCAAAAAAAGAGACATTGCTTCTTGTTCGGCTTGCGATAAACCAAAATCGCTGAAGGATAGCTTTTCTCTTTCTAGGGTTTTAGCATAATATAATAACTCAATATATTGAGAATAATCTCCGACGTGTTCGGCAGGATTTTTGTTGTTCGTATAGAGCGGAGATTGTTGGCTGATATCGATGCCGCCAAAAGCTTCGGTGGGTAATAAAAGTGTAATATTTTTTTTAAATTGATGAATGCAAGCATTGATTAAGGCGCTGTTTTTAAAGAAATCGTTTATAATCACTCGTTTTTCTTCTTGTAAGCTTATGCTTGGCTTTTTAAAATTCCAAACAAAAGCCTCACAATAGTTAATGTGCCGCTTTATAATGCAAAAGCTGATGCGTATTTGTAGATGCCTTTCTAGACTGTTTCTAAATGCATTGTATTTTGGGTTATAAATTTTCGCGTCAGGATAAATAAATGTACAAAAAGAAGAAGTGTTCTTTGGTCGCGCTATGACATTTTGATCTTCAAAAGCTGCTGTTTCCACAAATAATTCAGCGATAGCAGGCATGTTCGACAAGCCGCAATAAATATTATTAGCTGTCCAGCGCTCATAACCAAACGCTTGTAATGGATTGGTCAATAAACAATTAAAAAAATCTTTATATTGCGTCATCAATGCCGCATATTGTTTCGAAGCTTTTGAGCATTCCTCAAGAAAATTCTGCGTTGTATTCATGGCTTTTCTTTTCCCAGTTAATTTTATAATTTTGAGTCTGTAAGTGTTGCAATTTATTAACTGAAAAATAGCCGAGAATTCCCCATAAAGCAATATAAATGCTTAAAAATGTTAATCCATGTTCTAGTTTCAATAGAAGGGCACCTACTAAAGGCGCAGTTCCACCAAACAAAGCGCCTCCTATTGTATTTGCAGTGCCAATACAACTGTATCGATGTTTTTTATGAAATATCTCTGAAGCAAACGTGCACCAGGGGCCATTAAACATTGCTAGCCCTGTTGCAAATATGAAATAACCTGCCCAAAGTTTGTTGGCAGAGAAAGAATCGAGTTGAGAAAACAAAAATAAACTCCAAACAAAGATTAGGCTAGCGCCTAGCTTCATTATAGTCGCCTGTCCAAATTTATCTGATAAATATCCAAAAATAGGGAGTAATAAGATTAAGTAAGAAAGTCCAATGGTGCTGCTTAAACGTGCCAGCTGTTCAGTAATGCCAGGTAGCTCTTTAAAATACATTGGTAAGTAAATAAAATTCATATGAAAAGCGACTGCCGGCAAACCGGTAATGAATAGCATCCCTATAAACTGTTGGTATTCGGTTTTTATGCCATGATATAGCGGTAATTTTGGGATCTCTTCTTTTTTTATAGATTCGAAAATAGGTGTTTCGGTTGTATTGCGGCGAATATAAACACCGAGCAGGATAACAGAAAATCCTAAAAGAAAAGGGATACGCCAGGCCCACATAGGCGCGCGACTTAAGGTGCACAAATAGCCTGCTAACGAACCGAGTAAAATACCGCTTGTGCAAATACCATTAAAAATACCGCCTGCAAAACCTTTATGTTTTGTCGGAGTATGTTCTAACGCAAAAAGTAAGCCACCGGCTAATTCTCCGCCTTGAGATAATCCTTGTATTATTCTTGCGAGTAATAACAATAGTGGGGCTAAAATTCCTATTCTTGCGTAAGTAGGCAATATACCGATTAGCAACGTAGAAAAACCCATAAAGTACAGTGAGCTGCACAGAGCAACGCGTCTACCACGTTTATCACCGATCTGTCCCCAGAGAACTGCACCGACAGGCTTGAACAAATACCCTATGAGAAACGCAGTGTATCCATATAAAGTTGAAAAAAATGGGTTTTGACTCGGGAAAAAGTGTACAGAGAAAATGGGTGCTAAAAAACCAAATAATGCAAAATCATAAAATTCTAAAGTGGTTCCAATAGTGGAAGCCAGTATCGCTTTAGTCGAAGTTTTTTTTTGGAACAGATTGCGTGTGTTCATAAAGTATTCCTCCATAAATTGACTTTTTTCATGGCGAGATAAAATTCGGATCGAGAATTTACGAATAGCTTCTGCTTGATATGTTTAATGTGATCTTCTACTGTTCTTGTTGAAATAAACATTTTCTTTCCAATTTCTCTGGCATTCATCCCTTGCAGATAAAAATAAATACAAGAGGCTTCTTTATTAGAAAAATCAATATTTTTTAAGTTTAAATCGCTTTTTGTTAGCCACTTAGATTCAAGTAGGCGTTTCTCTACAGTTACTTGGCTTGTTTTATTCTCTTCAGTGGCTAATTTTAGTAGTTTGATGGGTGCTGATTTCGTTCGCATCTGAGTATAAACTTTTTTAAATTGGCTTAATACATATTGAATACTTTTCTTATGGTTGATGAAAGACAATAAGATTTGGTTTTCCCACGTTGTCAATGAAATAGGTTTTAGAGGTGCTCGAAAATTCCATACGAAGATATGTTGATAATTTAAACAAGGTTCTATTGCATAAAAAGTTGAATGTATGTCTAATTGTTTATCTAATTGGATCCGAAATTTATTATAAAGAGATTGATCAGAAACACTGTTCAGGTAAATAAAGCCATGCTCTACAGAAAAAAGCTGTTCAGTAACTTCGTGCATTACCTGATAAGCCATTGTTTCTGCAAAGATGTCTGCTATTTGGGGTATGCTAGAAATTCCTTCATAAAACCCATTTTTGTTCAGCCGTTCGTATCCGAAATTGACTAATTCAGCTCCAAAGAGTGAAGCAAAAAAACGGTCATATTGTCGCATCGTCGCAAAGTGTGTTTTGCTCGAATAAACCAAGGCTTTTAAGTCTAAATTAGTTGACATAGCACACCGACTAGTTTATTTTCAATTCGCGTATTGTACCATTAACAAAAAGCATATTCACAGCGTTAATTTTGAATTTTTTGCGGAGAATTACGGTATTTTATTGCTGACGATAGTTTTAAGCTGTTACTTTCTATGTTAATAACAGAGTTATGTACAGGAGCTAAGAAATGAAAAAATTTATATCCCTGAGAAACTATAGAAACAGACGCTGTAAGCATGTGGAAGAAATTACTCGCTTGCAAAAGTTGCTTGTTATTGAAGAGCAAGCACTTTTTGAACTTATTCAAACACAAAAACAAATACTTGACCACGAGAGGCCAATAATAGCGAGAAGCCAAGAAAGAATGTTGGTTATTTAACATTCATGTTCGAGCAGGGTGTCAAATCTAGTTCCGAAAATAGTTAGTTTGTTTACAAATTTTTATAAGTTTTTTAATTAACTATTTTTGGGGCTGGGTTTGACTTTAGCTCCTCTAAAAATTTTGTTTTACTTATGTCTTAAATAAGAATAGAATGCCCAACACGTATTTAAGAATGTCTCGGAAGAGATGTTCATGTTCTTTAAAAATTGAGAAGGTACAAGGCA
>DAORSV010000088.1:0-3800 GCA_035443705.1 Gammaproteobacteria bacterium | reverse complement strand
TTAGGATATTTTTTTGCATGCGTCAGAAAATCGCGGCGCACATGCGCCCAGCAGAACATCAAAACAATCTTTCCAGATCCCAATAAAACGAAATAAGCTTTATAACGATCCACAACCACCACACCTGCCGAGTTCCCTAAGTGATTTTTCGGCACGGATTTGGAGCGTGTTGGATCAATAAAAAACACCACCGATTTTAAGGCGGCAAATACCCATAAATACCAGCGATTCCCAGATTTTCCTTCTTGTTCAGCAAAAACTTCCCAATGCGTCTCATCGGCATTCCAAAAATGTTCATCTTGGCGATTAAACTCCGCAATCTCATTGTAAACGTGACCTTCCGGCAAGCCTGCCTACCATAATTCAAAAATATTATTTAAAATATTAGCAGACGGCGATTTTATTTGGATGTATTAGGCGAAGTTGCCTCTACTTTAATACGAAGTTCATTGTTTTGGTCATAATAGACCTGATAGTCCCCTAAATAATATTGGTATTGTTCGAAATCAATACGCTTTCTTTTTTTCATCATTTCCAAAAGGCCTTTGATGCTGGATGGCATATGCTTCGAAAGCATGTCGATCGATTGTAAAAAATTTATTTCGTTATTCGAAACACTTTCTGCAATAATGGCATTCCAAATACCCCAAGGCATTCTAAGTACGTTTTCTAATTCTTGAATATTGGGTGCATCATATATGCCTTTTTGGGCTCTATCTAATAATAAGGCATTTAAAAAAGGTTCAACATATTCCATGAAAACTTCTGAGACTTTTCTGTTTTTTAATAGAGGATGCAGTAATTTGTTTTCCATAACTCATTTCCGCTCCGGTTATTAAAGAATCCTAATTCTAGGACAACCTTGTTGTCATAATCAAGCATTAAATTTAGAGAACTTGTTTATAGAATTAGCTACCTTAATGTAGAACGATAAAAACAATTAAAAAAGCTTGACTTTTTATTTTAAGGGATCATGATATAACTTAAATAGAAAATGAGTGATAGGAGTTATGAAAAAAGATAGAAATTATCCGGGTATTATAGATAAAACCGAGTTTGAAATAAGCGAGATTATTGCTTACATTAAAAACAGTGAGTTGCCCGAAAGTGTTAAGGATTTTGTTATTAAGTGTATAGAGTCGGCTTTATGGTTTCCAATGTTTTTAGAGAAAAAAAATATTTCTTTAAGACGTCTTAGAACAATGATTTTTGGAAAAGGCTATGGCAAGAAGAAAAACAAAAGTAAGGTAAAGAACGAAGAGATGACACAATCAAAAAATGCTATTTCTACATCTGACATGGGAGCAATACAAAACATCTTACCACAAAATACAGATGAAATAGTTTCTACAGAAGAAAAAACACCTTCTCAAAATAACGCGACATCTAAACCTGGGCATGGTCGTATGCCCAATACAGTCTATCAAGACTGCGAAGAAATACGCTTCAGACTTCAAGGTTTAACAATTGGAAGTGAATGCCCCTTAAAGTGCGGTGGAAAACTTGGTTATTATAAGCCCGGCGCATTCATTCGTATAAAAGGGCAGAATTTTGCTAAAGTGCTTCGATACACTATTGATAAATTAAGATGTAACTTATGCGATTATTTAGTTGCGGCAGAAATACCCCCTGAAGTAGGCGCGGAAAAATATGACGCTTCATTTAAAGCGATGCTGGCGATCTTAAAGTATTACGTGGCGATACCATTTTACAGACAAGAGAATTTTCAACGAATGCTAAATTTTCCACTTTCTGACGCTACTCAATGGACTTTGGTTGAACAACTGGCAAGTGTTTGTTATTTGGTATTTAATGTACTAAAAACATGGGCGGCTAATGGAAATGTTCTTAACAATGATGATACAAAGCTAATTATATTAGAGGTTGTTAAAGCAATAAAAGCTGGCGTTGCTGGAAAGCGTACTGGGATGTATACCACAGGCATCATTGCCGAAAATGCAGGACATCAAATTGCATTATTTATAAATGGTAGACAGCATTCGGGCGAGAATGTAAGAGATATTTTGAAGTTGCGAACCCCCGAAAAAGAACCTATTATACAAATGTGCGATGCTTTAAGCGCAAATATTCCAAAAGAAATGCAAACGATTCTTTGCAACTGTTTATCTCATGGGTTTAGAAGATTTGAAGAATTAGTGGATTATTTTTCGGAAGAATGCCTTTATATTATGAAAATGCTTTCTCAAGTTTATGAATATGACAAATTGACAAAAGACATGGCTATCGAAGAACGTTTGGCTTATCATCAAGAACATAGCAAGCCGGTGATGGATGAATTATTAAAATATATGTCTGCACTACTCACGGAACGCAAAGTTGAACCGAATAGTGAATTAGGTGGTGCCATAAAATACATGCAGAAGCATTGGTTAAAGTTAACCAGATTTTTAAGCGTGGCGGGAGCGCCTATTGATAATAATATTGTAGAACGTGCCCTTAAAATCGCAATTCGTAATCGTAAATCAGCAATGTTTTATCGTACAAATTATAGTGCATATATTGGTGGGATGTTGACGAGTTTAATTTACACCTGTCACTTAGCCAAGGAAAATCCACACCATTATTTAACAGAATTGCAAAACCATAAAGAGATCGTATCAAAGAATCCCGAGCAGTGGTTGCCATGGAACTATCGAAAGACTATGACTGATTGTGCGGCAAATGACGCCAATTCTCAGGGACATTCGCCGCCTTTGGATTACCCTGTTGCAGCATAATAGCGAGTTCTATAGAACGTAAATCAGCTGCTTCTTTGGATGTAGATGGCCACCATTTAAGCTTGCCTGAAGACAAACGTTTTTGACAAAGCCAAAAACCTGTTCCATCATAAACAAGAAGTTTTACAGATGTGCGTTTTTTATTAGTGAAGATAAAAATAACGCCGGTAAATGGATCTGTTTCTAATGTTTTTCTGCATAATGATGCAAGGCCGTCTATGCCGGATCTAAAATCAACTGGCGCTATTGAAAATAACAAGCGGTGCTGTGGTGTTATTTGCAGCATAATCATTATCCCAAAAATGTTTGAATAAGGTTGACAACCTCATTATTATTTAAGTGTTTTATAGACAACCGAGAACCATCTAATCTGTAAATATCCGCATCCACAAGCGAAGGGATCTTTACCGGTTGAATTTTTAGTGGCTTATTTTTCATGGCCTTTGCATTAAGAGATACTTCCACAAAAGCTGGATTGTTTTTTGAACAAGACATATGTTTATTAAATTGGCTGCCACTAATCCCAAGTGTTTTACGAATAATTGAATGACTTTGATGAGATTTTGCAAGAACATGAATCTGCTCCCATAATTCGTCAGGAATTTTATGTGTTGTTTTATGAGCCCGCCATTGCTTAAAAGCTAAGCGTACCTTTTCGAGAGTCAATGATTTTTCAGATTGTTTCACCGTTGCCATCCTTTGTTATTGCAAGAATAGCTAGTGTAATTAAATATAAATATTTATGTCAGGCAGGCTTGCCGGAAGGTCACTGTAAACTGGTTCAAACAAGGACTTTAGTTTTTTTAAACCATCTGTAACCGTCCCCTGGGGAAGGGTTAAACCTATGTTTTTTAAATCCCTTAACAAACGGTTTGTTGGATGAAAATATTCGTATTTATCTAGTAAAATCTTTACCCATAAAGATACGCCAATTTTACCTTGCGGTATTAACCGCCCAACGGGAGGAGCCGTGATAATCCCAGGCGTTCCAGAACACTGGCAACAAGCACGGTAATGTTTTCTCTTTATTTTTCGTTTATGGGCTTCCACTTCTATTTCAAG
>DAORSV010000087.1:0-3930 GCA_035443705.1 Gammaproteobacteria bacterium | reverse complement strand
ATATTGATGAAACAGTGACTTAGTACCATTTTAAGTAGGGTTCGAACTTGAGTTTAATTTATGTTATAGCATATGTCAGCTGAGGATCACAAATAGAAATTTTTCGGAAATAATTTTGTGGTTGTTTTATTGTGCTATTGCTCTAAAACCGCTAACGTCCTGAACGTTAATACGCTTAACGTTGTAAACGTTAACACAGTAAATACGTTATATTTCAGTGGCTTCGGAATGGATGGCTTTAGGTAGAAGAACATCTCTGTATCCGCTCTCGTATATACCTATACCCAATAGCTCTTGGGTTAAGGCATTTATATCTTCTTTCGCCGCGGTCGATCGAATCGCATCAAATATTGATCCGTGGCTGGCAATCGCGTTAGGAAATTCCTGAGAAAACCGCACAGATCTTTTGAGCAACAAATCGGCAAATTTCGAGTGTTTCAATAAAAATTTTAGTGTGAGCTGCGACAAGGTTGTTCTGGCCTCAACCTTATTTAACACAACCCCAAAACGAATAGAAACCCCATGCAACGCTTGTAATTCTGTCATCGATTGATGTGCTAACTCTAAACCCGATAATGCAAATTTTTCGGGTGTCACTGGGGCCAGCAAGTCATCTGCCGATAATGCGATAGCAGCAACAGATAACCCAAGACTGGGAGGACAATCAATCAGAATCAAATCATAGTGCTTTTTCAAACGCTGAAACGGCTCGCGATAGACTTTTTCAATCCCTAAACCTTTGGCTCGGATCATCTCATCGAGCATGCTGTTTTCAAAACGACTGGGCAGTAAATCAATACCCGGTGCCACTGTCATAATGCAATCTTCAAGCGGAACATGGTCTGCAAGCACATCGATCATCACGGCTCGTTCCTGCGCCTCTGCATTTGCTTGGAAAGCTTCTGTTAAATTACCCTGCTGATCCATATCCACACATAGTACCTTGGCACCATAAAGACTCGCACGAACAGCAAATTCGTAAACCAAAGACGTCTTTCCTGTTCCACCCTTAACGATATGGAATGCGATAACGCGCGGTACAAATGTAAACTGAAACAGCGCTTTGGCCGTTTCATGCCCAAAATAAATTTCTTTATTGGATTTGCTATGCAAAAGACCGCGTGCACCCAACGTTTGAGCAACCCATTCTTTGCTTCTTCCAAGGCAGCTTGCTGCATCCGTGACTGTCATTTTTGGATTCATATTATCGTTATAGACGAAAATGCAAAGAATATCCTTAATCTAGAAGATAAACTTATTTTTCTATATTAAAACTCTCGCCACATCCACAAGCGCTTTTTACATTGGGATTATTAAATTTAAGTGCAGCATTTAGACCCTCTTCCACACAATCAATCTCGGTTCCTTGTACATATTCAAGACTAAGAGGATCAACTACCACTTTAATTCCCGCTGTTTCAAATATGTGATCTTCGGGTTTAGTCTCTAAGGCAAAATCCAACACATACGACATGCCAGAGCATCCGGCATTTTTTACCCCAAAACGGATCCCCAAGGCTTCTGTTTTTTTTTGTAGTGTTTTCTTAAGATGTTGTACTGCAGTACCTGTTAATGTAATTTTAGCATTAGGCATATGTTATTTCTCCTGTAAAACCATTTTTCGGACAATCTCTATCGCAATTGTTATTTCTTCTGCCGTTGTAAAACGCCCAAACGAAAATCGAATAGAACAATCAGCTTGTTCCCGACTTAAGCCCATCGCTCGCAATACATGCGAAGGCTCGATGGTCAGTGTATTACAAGCGGCGCCGTTTGAAACAGCAATCCCCCGCAGCCCCACATCCCCCCTGTGAAGGGGGGAGTTTTCAAAGGGAGCAGAAATCCCCCCCACCCCCCCTTTGTCAAAGGGGGGAGTTAATCCGGGTAGTATATTTGTGCTAAAACGAACATTTAAAATATTGGGTACACAAATATCGAAATCGCTATTTAAGATAACGCCCGGCAAATCTTGTATCCCCGCCCACAATCGATCACGATAAACTTTAATCTGATCGCTCTCGGAGATTGCATCGCCTGCAATGCGACAGGCTTCCCCAAATCCAACAATTTGATGTGTTGCCAAAGTGCCTGCACGCATGTTGCGCTCTTGCTCGCCACCCTGCATTTCTGCGTTTAAACGAACGCGCGGCCTATCTCCGACATAAAGTGCACCAATGCCTTTGGGTCCATAAATTTTATGCGCTGAAAAAGACATTAAATCAACCGGCAATTGCTGCACATCAATTGGAATTTTACCCAGACTTTGCGCCGCATCCACATGAAAAAAAATACCTCGTTTTCGGGTTAATGCACCAATCGCTTCAATATTTTGCCTAACACCCGTTTCGTTATTAACCTGCATAATAGAAACCAACACGGTATCGGATCTTAATGCCGATTCCAGTTTATTGATATCCAGCAAACCATTAGGCTCTGGATCTAAATAAGTCAGAAAAAACCCTTCTTTTTCTAATTGCCTACATACATCTAAAACGGCTTTATGTTCGGTCTTACAGGTAACAATGTGTTTACCACGAGATTGATTAAATTTTACGACCCCTTTAATCGCAAGGTTATTCGCTTCTGTCGCACCCGAGGTAAACAAAATATTGCGCGGTACGGTGTGGATCAGATCAGCAATGTGTTTTCTGCCCGCTTCAACTTTTTCTTTCGCTTTTAGCCCAAAAGAATGCTGAGATGCAGGATTACCAAATACGCCATCAGCGGAAAGACATTCGATCATTTTTTGAAGCACGAGCGGATCTACCGGCGTTGTTGCTGCATAATCCAGATAAATAGGATCTGCATCTACAAAATCTATGCCATCTAAAGAACCTAACGAGCCGTTAAAATTAGTCATATTTAAAACTATACGCCTTTTTCAGTCGCGGTCAATATCCCATGTAAAATATTGAGTTCTATCTTCGTTAGGTGGCTTTTGGCATATAAGCGCCGCAAATGCCGCATTAAATATCCCGGAGACTTCGGATCTAAAAAATGAATATAAACCAGAGTCTCTGCTAAATGCTTGTAAAAGCGTTCAACTTCGTCTATCGTCGCTAAATCATCGCCTGGTTTTTCAATGTTTTTTAGTTCATTATCTGCGAGGTTATGGCCGCTTTCTAAGACGATAGGCGATTTTAAATCCAAATTGAGATTTATAATGGCCATTCTTAACTCATAACTCACAATTTGCACGGCTTGCGCTAAATTCAAGGAAGAATAATCGGGATTAGCGGGAATACTGATCTGATAATGGCATTTCGCCAGCTCTTCGTTTAAAAGCCCACTTTGCTCCTGGCCAAACAGCAGCCCGATCTTTAATGCTGGCGTTGTTGAGGTTTCAAGCAGGGTATTCGCGATTTTTTCTGCCGCATTTCTCACGCTTAATACTGGCAGCGCGATCTTGCGTGCTCTGGTGCTTAATCCAAAGACCCAATGGCAATCGGCCAACGCTTCGTCAATTGTTGCAACAACCTCTGCTGTGGCCAGAATATCTTCGGCTCCAGCAGCGCGTGCATTGGCCTCATCAGAAGGAAAAATTTTGGGGGAAACTAAGCATAAATGCTTAAAGCCCATATTCTTTATGGCACGTGCAACCGCACCAATATTACCGGGGTGCGTTGTGTGACTTAAAATGATTTTCACTTGATCAAACATAAGCGACAATGATATCAAACTCACTCTAACGATGCTTTAAAATCCGTGTTAGAATGCGGTCTATGAGTATGCATCCTTATTTGAATATTGCCATTACTGCTGCCCGGCTCGCCGGAAAAATTATCACACGTCACATGGATCAGCTCCATAAGCTAACCATTTTTGAAAAAGGCGTGAATGACTTAGTCACAATGGTCGACAAAGCCGCTGAAGAAGCGATTATCGAAACCATTTACAAAGCCTATCCGAATCACAGTATTCTCGGCGAAG
>DAORSV010000086.1:0-4076 GCA_035443705.1 Gammaproteobacteria bacterium | reverse complement strand
TTCTAATTCATGCCCATCGCGCGCAAGGGTGTAATCATAATCTCGTTGCATTAAGTCATTTGCCTTTGCTATCACCGTACAATTAAGTGCATGCAGCGTACTCGGATATGCTCCCATAAAGCCCTGAGTATTTGCATAAACAGAGTATCGACTATGGGTTGAAAAAGTAGCGCCTTCTGAATTGATAATTCTGGTATCAAAAGCGCGTGCGCTGGCTTCGCATTCTTTGGCCCATAATACCGCTTGTTCGGGAGAGACTGCCCACGGATAATATAAATCTAAATCGGGCATATTTTTGGCCAAAAATTCCACATCAGCTAAACCAGAACAGGGATCTTCTTCGGTGTAAGTTGCAATACGACACGCAGCTTCTAGAGAAGAGGTGATGGCTTCTTTCCGAATGTCGGATGTTGAAACAGTTCCCTTCTTTTTTCCCTTAAAAACGGTGATATCTAATGATTTATCGCGATTAAACTCAATCGTTTCCGTTTCACCCATTCGAACGGTTGTCGATAAACCCGATTCATAAGAAATCCCCACCTCTGCAGCATCCACACCCAAGGCTTTCGCTTGTTTTAAAACATCTGCGACAGTTGATTTCAAATTATCCCAGTCTGGATTCCTTTCTGGATTCATTGTTGTGTTCCTCCTACCGTGAGCAAATCTATTTTTAAAGTTGGTTGACCAACCCCAACGGGAACACTTTGTCCATCTTTACCACAGGTACCTACACCCTGGTCTAGCTGAAGATCATTTCCGACCATAGAAACCTGTTTTAAAATCTCTGGACCACTGCCAATGAGAGTTGCGCCTTTCACAGGTCTGGTAATTTTTCCATTTTCAATGAGATACGCTTCGCTTGCACTAAAGACAAATTTTCCAGAGGTGATATCGACTTGACCACCTCCAAAGTTAACCGCATATAACCCTTTTTCAACGGATTTGATAATTTCTTCTGGAAAGTGGTTGCCTGCATGCAGATACGTATTGGTCATCCGTGGAATGGTTAAATGCGCATAAGATTCGCGTCTGCCATTACCCGTTGATTGACTGCCCATTAAACGAGCATTTAATTTATCTTGTAAATACCCTTTTAAAATACCATTCTCAATTAAGGTTGTACACTGAGATGGCGTGCCTTCATCGTCCACATTCAGCGAACCCCGACGACCCATTATCGTACCATCGTCTACAACGGTACAGAGCGGAGATGCGACGCGCTCCCCAATTCTACCTGCAAATGCAGAGCTACCTTTACGATTAAAATCGCCTTCTAAACCATGTCCAATAGCCTCGTGCAACAATATACCTGGCCAACCTGGTCCAAGAACAACCGGCATCATACCCGCCGGTGCAGGCTCTGCCTCTAAATTGACCAATGCTTGGCGAACGGCCTCTCTCGCATAATTCAACCCTAAATCCGCATCTAAAAAGCGCGCATAGTTAAAACGTCCACCCCCACCATGGCTTGCTTGTTCTCGTCTCCCCTTTTCTTCCACAATCACACTGACGTTCAATCGAACTAATGGACGAACATCCGCAGAAAAAGTGCCATCACTGGCAACTATTAAAATAACATCATGAACACCCGAGAGACTTACCACAACTTGTTGAACCCGAGTATCCATTTTTCTGGCTTCTGCGTCTAAAAGTCGAAGTAAGGTAATTTTTTCGGCATCGATCATGGATTCTAAAGGATTATCGATGCCATACAAAGACTGTGCAACAGGCGCCTTGTGCCAGGCTTGTATCCGATTCTGTCCTCCGATACCCGCAATTGTTTTTGCAGTCATCGCTGCTTGTTCTAAGGCAGGCAATATAATATCGTCAGAATAGGCAAAACCTGTTTTCTCACCCGTCATGGCACGAACACCGACACCATAATCAATATTGTAATTTCCAGCTTTAATAATACCGTCTTCCAATACCCAACTTTCCTGGCGTGAATTTTGAAAATACAGATCAGCATGATCAACCGCATTCCCTAAAACATTGTCTAACACGCGTTGCAGCGCTTGCTCAGAAAGCCCCGCAGGCTCTAGCAAGAGACCTCGAGCAATCTCTAAATGATGCTGATCTACACTCATATTCTCAGTTCCTTAAATAATTTTAGCGTCTGTCTCTGGAAAACGTTCTGACCTTATGAGACAATAACAAACATTATGAGAGCCCTACAATGCCCAAATTGCCAAAAACCGGTGGAATGGACAAGTGAGTTCCCTTTTCGCCCTTTTTGTTCCGAACGGTGCCGTATGCTGGATCTCGGCGCGTGGGCTGACAATCGTTATAGTATTCCCATTAACGCACCTGTAGAAACCGAAGTTCCCTGTAGGGGCGGATCGCCGTGTCTGCCCTCTGAAAACGATTCATAACTGTACAAATATATAGGCAAACAAGATTATGTTTTTACCAAAGTTTAAATTACCCAAAATCAATTTATCCGTTAAATTAATTAGCGTTTTTGCTTTTGCCTTATTATTTGGCTCCCAGCTGCCAGAAACCGTGCAATCTTCCTGCTACGCGATTAGCCTTACCCTGAAAAGCATCTTACTATTTGTATTACCCGTGGTAATTTTTAGCTGTTTATTTTCTTGTCTATTAACGTTTAAAGGCAAAAAAGCCATTGGATTTATGCTGGGTCTCTTGGTCATTGTTTGTATTTCAAATTATCTTTCTACTTTAATTGCTTACGGCATTAGTTCTCTTGAGCTGGTCGCCTTAGATCTGAACACGATAGGTAACGCATCATCCACTCAAGAACTACAACCACTCTGGAGTTTTGAATTACCAAATTGGATACCTAATGATTATGCTTTATATTTGGGGCTTGGATTAGGCGGAATATTTGCCTTTTTTCCAACACCCAGAATCCTGAGGTTCAGTGCGTGGGCAAGACATTCTGTCACTCTATTTCTTGAAAAAGGGTTTATCCCTGTGTTGCCGCTTTTTGCATTAGGATTTATTTTAAAAATGCAATACGACGGTACACTCGCGCAAATTATTGAATCCTATTTATTATTATTATTTATTATTGTTGGCATTTATGTGGCTTATCTGTTGTTTTTATTTGGATTGGCTGCGAATTTTAAGCTTAAAGCCTGGTTAACTTATCTCAAAAATATTTTTCCAGTCGCCTTGATGGGCTTTTCAACCATGTCGAGTCTTGCAACAATGCCCATTACTCTAAATGCAGCTGAAAAAAATACGGGTGCTCTTGATATCTCGCGTGCGGTAATTCCGGCAACGGTTAATATTCATATGATTGGTGTGAGTATTGCGATTCCATTAATGGCGTTGACGATTCTGTTAGGTTATGGACATCCTCTTCCCAGTTTTAGCACTTACTGTCTTTTTGCTTTAAATTTCATGATTGCCCAGCTTGCAGTCGCCGCTGTGCCAGGTGGCGCAATTCTTGTAATGCTGCCTACATTAGAAACACATCTTGGATTTACAGGCGAAATGTCCGCGCTCATTACTGCTTTGTATATCTTATTTGATCCGGCCGTTACCATTAGTAACGTATTAGGTAATAGCGCATTGGTGATCTTTATCTCTAAGTGGTTTAAAGGCTTTACAACAACCGAAGAGAACAAACCAATAGGCCAAGCTGATCCGATTAATCAACTCTTATAACGCAACTATAGTTGTAGCCGCTTATTTTGAGGGGCTTTTGAAGCTGCGACAGCTGCGTCAAATCTCATTCCAAAATCTTGAACAACTTCAGGGTCAACAAAAAGTGCCATCAGCAAATTATAGAAAGGCTTTCCCTCTAACTCTGAAAAACCCCTCACTTTATAATGCGATAAAATACTAAGACATAAGGTTGGAAATTCTGTTATTGTGGCAATTGCCTGTATTCGTCTAGCCGCAAATGCTGTTTGTGGTTGTGCTTTTATTAAACCCATTTCTAATATTATTTTTCCAATAGCATCAAAGCCTATTTTTTCTACAAGTTTCTGCATTATTGCATCATTTACCCTGTATTCTTTCTCGCAAGACAGTTGATATTTAATAAATTCTGAGATAATTGTAAAAGGACTTAGTGGCTGGGTCTTAATGTCACTCCTGTATTTTTC
>DAORSV010000085.1:0-4244 GCA_035443705.1 Gammaproteobacteria bacterium | reverse complement strand
AAACTCAAGTTCGAACCCTACTTAAAATGGTACTAAGTCACTGTTTCATCAATATTTTGTTTTGGTAAGTTTGTAAGCTTTCCTTGACAATATAGTGGTCAGGTTACTAAAATATAGATATGTGGGAAAAAATGGGATAAAGTGGGGAAAATTTTGGGGGCGCGTTGTGTTTCGAGGTGTGAATGCTATTCAAGTGGATGACAAAGGCCGATTGGCTATCCCGACGCGCTACCGTGAACGTTTACAAACGGATGCAAAAGCACAGCTGATTTTGACCATCGACACAGAAGAACGCTGTCTGCTGCTTTATCCGTTACCCGAATGGGAGACCATCGAAAAGAAAATAGAGGCCTTGCCCAGTTTTAACCGCCAGGCGCGTCGTATTCAAAGATTATTGATTGGGCATGCGACAGAAGTGGAATTGGATAGCCATGGGCGTATTTTGTTGCCACCGCCGTTGCGGGAATATGCAAATTTGCAGAAAAAAACCATGCTGGTGGGGCAAGGAAAGAAATTTGAGATTTGGGATGAAGTGCGTTGGCACGAAATCCGTGAAGAGTGGATGAAAGAAGGCTTGGGAAATGATGTCTTGCCACCCGAGATGGAATCTTTATCGCTATGACAATATCTGATAACGAAAAATCTGCACACATCCCGGTGATGCTGAACGCTGTAGTAGAGGGATTGAACATTCACCCAGAAGGTATTTACATTGACGCTACTTTTGGACGAGGTGGGCACGCACGCGCAATATTAGAAAAGTTAAATCAAAATGGGCGTCTTTTAGTTTTAGATCGCGATCCAGAAGCGATTTCTGAAGCCAATGCGCTTGCTCTAAAGAATAAACACCTTAGCGTAAGACAAGGATCGTTCAAAAATCTTTACACATGGTGTGAAGCAGAAGATCTGATTGGAAAAGTAAACGGTATTTTATTTGATCTCGGGGTGTCTTCTCCCCAATTAGATGCCGCTAGCAGGGGGTTTAGCTTTAAAAATGATGGGCCTTTGGATATGCGAATGGATCCTAGCACAGGCATATCAGCCGCAGACTGGCTAAATTCGGCTGAAGAAACAGTCATTAGTACTGTTTTACAAAAATTTGGAGAAGAACGCTTTCATCGACGCATTGCGCGGGCTATTATTGCCGCGCGAAATACCGCGCCTATAACGACGACGCGACAGTTAGCAGAGATTGTTTCAAAAGCGAATCCAGCTTGGGAAAAGATAAAACACCCGGCAACGCGTAGTTTTCAAGCGATTCGGATATTCATTAATAATGAGCTTGAAGAGATAACTTTAGGGTTAGATCAGGCCTTAGAGATTTTGGCAAACGGTGGTCGATTGGCTGTGATCAGTTTCCATTCATTAGAAGATCGTTTGGTTAAGCGCTTTATTCAGAAACATGAAAAGGGTGATGAGCATCCAATTGGGTTGCCAATTCTCGCGAGCCAGATGAATCAAAGGCTTCGTCGATTAGGCAGATCAATCAAGCCCATGGACGCTGAAATTGCAAAAAATAAACGGGCACGCAGTGCCATATTAAGATTAGCCGAAAAAAGGTGTCATTCAAAATGAGACAAGACGTTGTTATTAACGGGGGATTTCAAATCAACGAAGGTCGTTTGGCTTTAAATCCTCTTGGACAATTATTTAAAAAGCGTGATTTAAAGATGATATTCCTAAGCCTTTTGGTCTTAAGTTCCGCATTGGGCGTGGTTTATACAAAATATTTAAATCGCAATCTGCATATTCAACTGGAGGCCTTACAAAATTCGCGCGATAACTTGCATGTGGAGTGGACACAGCAGTTATTGGAGCAGGGAACTTTGGCTTCTGATCTCCGCGTCGAAAAAATTGCGAGAGAAAAATTGGGGATGATTCTTCCGTCTAACAAAGAAATAGTGGTGATTCAGCCATGAAATTTAAAGGCCGTTACATTTTTATAGGAATAGTGTTCCTGCTCGTTGTGAGTGGGTTGACTTGGCGTGTAGTTAATTTGCACGTATTTGAAAAAAAGTTTCTCCAAAATGAGGGCGATAGGAGAACAATTCGCGTGGTCGGTACGCCTGCGCATCGCGGGATGATCCTCGACAGAAATGGTGAGCCCTTAGCGATTAGTACACCCGTGAATTCTGTTTGGTTAAACCCCAAAGAGTTTAATCCAGAAGATCCTCAATTGTTAGCGCTCGTTGCTGCTTTGGATATTTCCCTGGATCAGTTACGCGCTAAAGCTTTGCTAAACAAAGCTAAAGAATTTGTTTATTTGCAGCGGCATGTATCGCCGAATGTCGCAGAACAAGTTAAGCGTTTAGAAATACCGGGCATACATTTAAAGCCTGAATACAGACGGTTTTATCCGGCAGGTGAAGTGGCCGCACATGTGGTCGGATTTACCGATTTGGATGATCAAGGCAAAGAAGGCTTGGAATTAGCTTTAGAAAATGCGCTTGCGGGTTCTAAGGGGCGCAAAAAAGTTGTTAAAGATAGACAAGGTCATGAGGTGCAAATTCTAGAAGATTTGCAAGAAATGCAATCTGGACAAGATGTGGTGTTGAGTGTTGATCAACGGCTACAATATTTAGCCTATCGCGAATTAAAAGCTGCAGTTGCATCGAGCAAAGCCAAGGCGGGTTCTGCGATCGTATTAGACGTGCAGACAGGTGAAATATTAGCCATGGTTAATCAGCCCTCGTTTAATCCGAATATTCGGATTAAACCTCAAGATACGGCTCGGTGTCGTAATCGCGCAGTAACCGATAAATTTGAAGCGGGTTCGGTGATGAAGACGTTTAGTGTTGTAAATGCGATGCAGCATAGCCAAGTAACTGCAGAGACATTAATTAATACCGCTCCCGGTCGAATAGTGATTGGTAGAAATGTTGTTAAAGAAATAGATGATAAAAATTTAGGTGTATTGAGTGTTGCCGAAGTTTTGAAAACATCCAGTAACATTGGTGTGGCTAAATTGACGTTATCACTGCCGGCTAAAAATCTCGTTGACACTTATGCAAAATTTGGATTTGGTACCACGACGGGTAGTGGTTTTCCTGGAGAGAGTTCGGGAACATTGCATGCGCCACCCAAAGATGGATCTTTTGTATTGGCAACGATGGCATTTGGTTATGCGATGAGTGTTACCCCCTTACAGTTAGCACAAGCTTATGCTGTTTTAGGTGCAGGAGGCGTAAAGCGCACACCGACATTTTTAAAGCAATCTGATATTCCATTGGGTGAGGAAGTTATTGATCATGTTGTGGCTAAACAAACAATGGATATGTTATCGGGCATTGTAGATCATGGTGGTGGCGCAAAAGCAAAAGTTGTTGGTTATCGTACGGCGGGAAAGACGGGTACATCACGCAAGCTTGCCGCCAGTGGCGGATATGATAAACATTCTCATGTTGCGGTGTTTGCAGGCTTAGCACCAGCATCTCATCCACGATTTGCAATCGTTGTGGTGGTTGATGATCCAACCGCAGGCTTATACTACGGTAGCCAAGTGGCAGCGCCGCTTTTTTCTAAAATAGCCGCGGGTGCGCTACGGTTGTTTAATGTACCGCCCGACAGGGTAGATAACCAGAAATTACGGGTGGCGCAAGCTAATAAGAATGAGCTTCATGTTGATTATGAATGATATACATATCAAAAATCTGACAACCGATAGTCGCCAGGTAAAGCCTGGCGATTTGTTTATAGCGGTGCCGGGATTAACGGTTGATGGTCGAGCGTATATTGAACAAGCTATTAAGAATGGTACAGTGGCGGTAGTTACTGAAAGAAAATTAATTGGACACATCGCGGCACGATTTTTTTCAAATCCATCGGAGAAATTGCCCGTTATCGGTATTACAGGCACGAGTGGTAAAACATCGGTATCACATTTTATTGCAGAAATTATGTCTTATTGTGAGAGATCGTGTGGCGTGATAGGCACATTGGGTACAGGCATTTTTTCTGAAAAACAGCGGTTTAAAGAAATCCGTATTTCGCATGACGAGAAGCCAGATAAAACAACGCACGATTATACAACCCCAGATGCAATAGCAGTTCAAAGAACCTTAGCGGCACTTCAAAAACAAAATGTGAGTGTGGTTGCGATGGAAGTGACTTCGCATGCTTTAGATCAAAATCGCGTAGCAGGGGTAGAATTCGATACCGTTATTTTTACAAATCTAACACGGGATCATTTAGACTATCATCAGAATATGCAAGCCTATGGTGAAGTTAAAAAAAAATTATTTACG
>DAORSV010000084.1:0-4262 GCA_035443705.1 Gammaproteobacteria bacterium | reverse complement strand
TCAAGGAGCAACAAAATTCTACAAAAAGTTGGGATACACGATCGATTTTGAAAGACCTGGTTATACAAAAAACGCCAACTGCATTTTTTTAAAGAAAAATTTATGACTACGAATAGACTTCCGGTAGCTTTCCGAATAGTTATCGCATGAAGCAAAGCAAACTTGCTCTAGATGAAACAGCGTATTTATTTGGCGCTGTATCTGATTACCTGCTGCAAATCGTGACCTGATTTGGATATCTTGTAATATCCCGCCGAAATTCTTTGCAGCTGAAACAACTGCATCTTTTCCATGCATTTCTGCTAGTTGTCAGACAAAATAAACGCTATCATACAGATAGTAATAAATGCTGTTATTATCGATTTTCATTTTGTTCGATAATAGCTTGAATCCTTCTTCTCATGAGTGATGATAAGAAATGACGTTATTATCGAATATTGACTTATTCGATAATAGTGATTAAAATTGCTGAAGACCTGGGTATTGCCTACAGCACTGCCCAAAGAGGTGTTCAAAAACTTGAGGCTTCCGGCATTATTAAAAAAACTAATGATAATAAGCGGGACAAAGTCTACTGCGCTACCGCAATATTAAACATTCTGGAAGAGCCTAGGAAAATCAGGGCAGATGTTTATGAATAAAAAGCTCATCAATCTTGCGAAAGATATTGGAATTTCGACGAAGCTTATCAATTCGTTATAGATAACACCATTAGCAGGCTGTCGTAATGCAAAGAATTAAACTATATGGACAAATATCAACAAGCCTAACGTGCTTAAGCAATGAAAAACTAAAACAGATTTTGGCTAATGCAATGCCTATGCATGAAGGTATCGGGGGAAAATCCGCATTAATTTCTATTGATGACACACCAGTGTTTGTTAAGAAAATACCGCTGACTGATCTTGAGCAACTACCTAAGAATTTTATGTCCACTGCGAATCTTTTTGATTTGCCATTGTGCTATCAATATGGTGTGGGCTCTGCCGGCTTTGGAGCATGGCGTGAGCTAGCGACTCATATCATGACAACCAACTGGGTGATCACGGGTGAATGTGCCAATTTCCCTATCATGTACCATTGGCGCATTTTGCCGAATAGCCCGGATGATATCAATATCAACTATTGGGGCGATATCGAAAAATACTGTCAGTACTGGGAAAATTCCGTCGCCATTCGTAAGCGTGTTCAAGATCTCAATCATGCATCCGCGCACATTGCTTTATTTCTCGAATATTTTCCGCAAAATTTGCACTCGTTCCTAAATGCTCAAATTTCTAAAAGTGATAATAGCGCTGAAACAGCGATTGCATTCGTAGATGAGCAGCTCAGAGAAACAAACAAGCATATGAACACCTTTGGTTTGATGCACTTTGATGCCCACTTTGAAAATATACTCACCGACGGTAAGCGCATCTATTTAAGCGATTTTGGATTGGCGTTATCATCAAAATTTGATTTAACTCCAGCAGAAATGGAATTTTTAAAACAGCATCAGTCTTATGATCAATCTTGCGCGGCTGTAAACCTGCTTCACTGTATTATCACATCACTTTTTGGTAAAGAGCATTGGGGAATTCGCTTGCGTGAATATCTTGCCGGTGAACTCAGCAACGTTCCGCCTGCAATTAATACGATTATCAATCGATACGCTCCCATTGCATTACTCATGGATGAATTCTTTCAAAACCTTCAGAAAGAAAGCAAATCAACCCCATACCCTGCAACACAATTAGAAAAATTACCGAGAACAAACTCATCGAAGACAACATGACACCATTATTGAAACAGAAAGGCTTATTTTAAAAACCTGGAGATTTGCCAGCACTTTCGCGGCGGGGGGGAGATTTAAACCTAACAATCTTTATAGCATTACAAAATCAAATAAAACATCCGACAAATAGCAATGGGCGGCTTGGAACAATTGCTTGCAAGTAATTACAAAGATGGTAAATGTTCACGCGGGGCTGGCGCCGCGTTCCCCAAAAATGAGGCGCTACCGCGCAGTGTTGATAAGGTCGTACCTAATCCTAACCGTTTACCTTAAGAATTAAATTCAATCATTTGGTTCTTGCATTTTGAAAAAATGGGGATCATCATGCCTAAATGATAGAGTTAGATTTCTCAAAGCCAGCCCCAAAACCTTCTTCGATTGAAGAAGGTCATTTAGTTATTGATGCTCTATGGACTTTTTGTGGCAATCTTCATAAAGAGCTGGCACTTCTCAAACAAGAAGTTATAGCCTTTAAAAAGGAAAATGCAGAGCTGAAAGAAAGACTCAATACAAACTCTAATAACTCGTCCAAACCACCATCAACAGATAGTAAAAAGAATAACAAGAAAAAAAATTACAAAGGCAGCGGTCGTCATCCTGGAGGTCAACCTGGACATAAAGGGGTGTTTCGCAAATTAGTGCCCATAGAGCAAGTTGATGCAGTAATAACGTGTCCCCCACCGGATAAATGCCAAGATTGCAATGTTTCCTTGCTGCCCTTAAAAGAAATTGTTAGGCACCAGGTTTATGAAATACCTTTACCTCGGTATGAAATAACCGAATATCAAATTTTGCAGGGATTATGTAGTTGTTGCCAAAAAACCTACAGGGGGGAAACGCCTGCGAAAGTTGGAAGAAGAGGATTTGGGGTGCGAGTGCATAGTAGTATAGCGCTGCTGACTTCAAAATTTAAGTTGAGTAAACGGCAAGCGTTAGAACTGTTAAAAGATTTCTTTCAAATGCCGATTTGTGTAGGCAGCGTTTCAAATATTGAGCATCGAGTTAGCCAATCCCTAGAGCCTTTGCATACACATATTAAGGCCCAAATAGATCGCTCAAAAGTAGCCCACATTGATGAAACTGGATTTAAGCAAAGTAATCATTCTGGTTGGGCTTGGATACTGGCGAATGAATTATTTAGCTTTTTGCAATTAGATCATTCCAGGGGGAAAAAGGTTGCCAAAAAATTAATTGGTAGCTTTATGAACCGAATTATTGTTTCGGATAGATACCCTGCTTATGATTTTCTGCCAGAATTGTCGCATCAAGTCTGTTGGGCTCACTTAAAGAGGGACTTTCAAAAGATCTCAGAACGGTCGAGAATAGCAGGTGTTATAGGCCGGCGATTATTACACGGTTATGGAAAAATTTTTGCTTTTTGGAAGTCTAATTTACAGCAGGCTATTGATGATAAACGTACACGAAAAAAGCGCCGGCAGTTAAAAAATAGGTTTCTGAAAGATTTGGAATTTGGTGCAAGTTGCAGCCACCTTACTACTGCCCGTACTTGTCGCAATATCTTGGATATGGGTAAAAGTTTATGGTTATTCTTGGAAAATCGCGACGTGCCTGCCACGAATAATCTAGCGGAACGTCAGATTCGCCCGTTGGTGATTGCTAAGAAATTAAGCTTTGGCGTGAAATCAGATCGCGGGGCAAGATTTATAGAGAGGGCCTACAGTTTAGTATTGAGTTGTCGACAACAAAATAAGAATGCGCTTTCCTGGCTTCAAGATTCTATAACCAGCCACTTTATATCGGAATCCCCACCGCTTCTTATATAAAATTCGTTGCAGGTATCAATAAGCATATCAACCCTGCGCGGCAGCGCCTCATTCATCGCAAGAAAGCTTTAGGACATCAATTGATGGAAGCAGTACATGACTATGGCCGCAAGTCAGGATGTACCATGGCAACCGTTGCAACTATGAATTTTCAGGGTGCCAAAGCATTCTATGAAAAATACCCTCGTTACGCCTTAAAACACTTGTGACAAAGCGACTTGAAGTGCTCTTGCAGCACAAGAACAGAAGTGATTTAGATGATTAAGGATAGAGCAGCTACACCTATAAGTCACTTAAGCCACTGCATACGCGGTGGGCTGGATATAGACTATTTATATCCAGCCCATCGATTGCTTTGGTGGGCTGGATATATTATACTTATACTCAGCCCATCTAAATTAACGGAGAATTTCTATCGATGAGTGTCATTATAGGCCGCAAAGCTGAACAAAAAATTTTATTAAATGTAATGCAATCTACCGCTGCTGAATTCGTTGTTGTGTATGGTCGGAGACGAATTGGAAAAACATACTTGATAGAACAATTTTTCTTAAAGCACGATTGTTTATTTTTTCGCGTTACAGGCATACAAAATGGAAAAATTAAAGATCAATTACGTGAATTTGCAAAAGGAATAGGACTTAGTTTTTATCAAGATACCGTCTTGACTGTCAACCCCATAAATTAAAAAATTTTCATTGTAG
>DAORSV010000083.1:0-4268 GCA_035443705.1 Gammaproteobacteria bacterium | reverse complement strand
TTTTTTATTTAGATTTAGGAAAGGGGCAGCGTGTGGCGTCTTCTCTGTGGCAGCAGTGCCTACAACGATTGCGAGACGAAATCCCGCAACAACAATTTAGTCAGTGGATTAGCCCGCTTCAAGCAGACGACATGGGCGAAAGAGTTGTCTTATTTGCACCCAATCAGTATGTTTTGGATAGTGTGAATCGAGATTATTTAAAAACCATAGAATCTGTGTTGTCCAGCTTAAATCCGGGTAAGTTTACCGAGGTGGCTTTGGTGGTTGGGGCTAAACGCCCCGTTCCTATCCAATCCACAAGTCATAATGGGTCGATGTCAAACGCAACTGCAGACATCAGAGAAGGCGTCTCCACAGACAACAGGCACGGGGAAGCACCTCCTTTTGAACATCATCAAAGCTATTTAAATCCGAGCTATACTTTCGACAGTTTTGTGGAAGGGAAGTCTAACCAATTGGCGCGCGCAGCAGCCATGCAAGTCGCCGAAAACCCCGGTGGGGCCTATAATCCTTTGTTTTTATATGGGGGCGTTGGGCTAGGAAAGACCCACTTAATGCAAGCTGTGGGTAATTTAATTGTTAGCAAAAATAAAGAACGAAAGGCGCGTGTGTTGTATCTGCATTCAGAGCGTTTTGTAGCGGATATGGTAAAAGCGTTGCAATCGAATGCCATTAACGAATTTAAGCGACGTTATCGTACAGTCGATGCTTTGTTGATTGATGATATACAGTTTTTTTCTGGGAAAGAGCGATCACAAGAAGAGTTTTTTCATACCTTTAATGCATTATTAGAGGGTCAACAACAAATTATTTTAACCTCTGATCGTTATCCTAAAGAATTAAGTGGTATTGAAGAAAGATTAAAATCTCGTTTTGGTGCGGGTTTAACCGTTGCGGTACAACCGCCCGATTTAGAAACGCGCGTTGCTATTTTAATGAATAAGGCGGAAGTCTCTCATATTGATTTGTCGCCTGAAGTTGCCTTTTTTATTGCTAAACGCATTCGCGCGAATGTGCGAGAATTAGAGGGTGCTTTAAAAAGAGTGATAGCCAATGCACACTTTACAGGCGGTGCGATTACTTTAAGTTTTGTGCAGGAAGCCTTAAAAGATCTCTTGGCGCTACAAGAAAAATTGGTGTCTATAGACAATATCATCAAAACAGTATCGGAATATTATAAAATTAAAGTTTCAGAATTGCTCTCCAAACGACGTAGTCGATCGGTTGCGCGTCCGAGACAAGTGGCAATGGCGCTGTGTAAAGAACTGACAAACCACAGCTTACCTGAAATCGGAGATGCCTTTGGTGGACGTGATCACACAACAGTGCTGCATGCATGTCGTTTAATTAAACAGCTGGTAGAAACCGGATCAGATATTGCAGAAGATTATTCAAATTTGGTTCGAACGTTATCGACCTAAAGGAACTTTTTTATGCGCTTTACAATTCAGCGAGAAGCGTTTTTGAGGCCACTTCGATTGGTCGCAGGGGGGGTCGATCGCAAACAGTCTTCTCAATCTTCTCCTATTTTATTAAACACATTACTGCAGGTACAAGATAGTCATTTTTCACTAACCACAACAGATCAAGAAATTGAATTGGTTGCTGTTGGAAAATTAGAAACGCCAGCAGAAGCGAATGGAGCGGTAACGGTATCTGTTCGTAAATTAATGGAGGTATGTAAAACCTTGCCCGAGGGCGCAAATATATCGTTTGTAGAAGCAGAAGATCGTATCACGTTGCGTGCGGGGCGGAGTCGTTTTATGGTATCTACGTTACCTGTTTGTGAATTTCCAAACCTAGACGAGCAGGTCGGGAAATTTAGGATTTCCATTTCCAAAAAAAACTTACGGCTATTAATAGAGCAAGTTTGTTTTGCGATGGCCGAACAAGACGTGCGTTATTATTTAAATGGCATGTTGCTAGAAGTGAATAAAGGTTATATCTATGGTGTTGCTGCAGATGGACATAGACTTGCACTGGGTAAGGCAGAATTATGCAAAGTCGATTCAGAAACATTTCGCGTTATTGTGCCAAGAAAAGGAATTTTAGAATTACAGCGAATATTGGACGATTCAGAAGAAGAGATCCAAATTATTTTGGGGAACAACCATATTCGGGTTATCACAAATGATGTGCAGTTAACCTCTAAGTTATTAGAGGGTCGTTTTCCAGACTATCATCGTATTGTATTAACCGACGGCGATAAAATTTTCACGGGGTGTCGAGAGGTTTTAAAAGATGCGTTTCAGCGAGCAGCCGCATTATTTAGTGATCGATTTAGGGGCGTCCGATTACGGTTAACCGAAGGATATTTAAAGATTTTGGCAATCAGCGCAGAGCAAGATGAAGTAGAAGAAGATGTAGAAGTGGATTATGTTGGCAATGAATTTGAAATTGGTTTTAATGTGAAATATTTAATTGATTTGCTTAATGTTATTCAAACAGAACGTGTTAAATTTACTTTGTCTGATTCTAACAATAGCGCGCGTGTAGAAGGTGTTGGGGCAGAAAGCGGTGTATACGTTATCATGCCAATGAAAATTTGATTTTAAGCATGTGCAGCGGCGGTCGCTTGAAACACAAAAAGAATTGTTTCTGATTTTGAAGCACGGAAAAGTTGCTTTTCCATTTTCAATTCATTACAATTTTTCGAGCACTGTGTAGGTACAGCATTGGGCAGTTGCCACCGGTGATTTACAAGGAGGAGTTGTGCAAGGACATCAGAAGAAATCTGCTATTCAAAAATCGTTTAAAGTTTTAGTTGTAGAAGATAATCCCACGATTCAATATATTCATAAAGCCATGCTAACAGCATTAAATTGTGAAGCCGAAATTGCCTCAAATGCAAAAGAGGCTTTGGAGATGGCTTTGAATGAGCATGACTTGATTTTATTAGATATCGGTTTGCCCGACAGAAGCGGGGTTGAAGTTGCCCTTGAGATTCGAGGCCGAGAAACCGATAAACGAACGCGTATTGTTGCAGTAAGTGCGTTTGCAGAAGGCGATGTTACAAAAAATTGTCTGGCAGCAGGAGTCGATCAAGTTGTTCATAAGCCACTTGATTTTAAAAAGCTTGAACAACTACTAGGTTTAAGCCTAAGTCACGCATAACAAAAAAGCTTTTTTAAATGTGTTAAAGTGTTACGTTCTGGCTACTTTTTTTAACTTTAACACTTTAAAATTTTTATGCAGCTTAATTCATTAAGTATTTCTTGTCTTCGAAATTTAAGAGCCGTTGATTTGGACTTGAATCCACAATTCAACATTTTTTGGGGAGAAAATGGTGGAGGAAAGACAAGTCTTTTAGAAGCTATTCACGTTTTAACCACTGGCCGTTCTTTTCGGGCGCATCAACCTCGTCAAATGATTACCTTTGGCGAAAATATCTGCACGATTGCAGGTGTTGTAAGTCCAAGAGAAACAACAGACACAGTTAGCCCTATTCGTATGGGTGTGGAGCGACATCAATCGGGCAGCATTAAAATGAGATTGGCGGGTGAAGATTGCCAGTCTATTGCACTTTTAGCCAAAACCCTTCCGATTCAGCTTATTAATAGCGATAGTTACGATATTTTAGAAGCCAGCCCGCAATACCGGAGAAAATTTTTAGATTGGGCAATGTTCCACGTGGAACATTCGTTCTACTCAATTTGGCAACGCTTTAAAAGAGCGCTTCAACAACGTAATGCCGCATTAAAGGTAAGCAAAACGCCTTCTGTAGAGAGTATTCGGGCTTGGAATAAAGAATTTACAGAAATGGGTGAGATTATCGATTTTCAACGGAAAGCTGTGTTGGCAGAGCTGGCACCTCTATTTTCCGAGATTGTAGGGGAGTTATTGGGCGTTAATAAAAAAATCACTCTTCAATATCAGCCAGGATGGAATGCACAATATAGTTTGCGAGAGGCTTTAGATCGTTATTGGGACCGAGACTTGGCTTGGGGGTGTACGACGTTCGGGCCTCAGCGGGCGGATTTGGAATTCATGATAGAGGGTGTTCCTGCTAAAAATCTATTATCTCGTGGCCAGTCAAAATTGTATATTTGTGCTCTTTTAATGGCTAGGGCGAGCTTGCTTTATAAACGAGAAGGTCGGCGTTGTGTGTTTTTAATAGACGATCTCAACTCAGAGCTTGATGAAAAGGCGAGTAAGCTTTTGGTTGAGGCTTTAAGTAGTTTAGGTGGCCAAGTTCTTATAACTAGCATAGAAGGAGCGCCACTGGCAAAATTGCTAAAAGACAGGTCTGTTGCAATGTATTCGGTGAA
>DAORSV010000082.1:2619-4331 GCA_035443705.1 Gammaproteobacteria bacterium | reverse complement strand
ACCTTAACAACCTTTTAATTTAATGCATAACGCGCCCTCAAGTACTATAGGTTTATTGCCTCTATCCTGCATTTTCAAAATGTTTTACACACATAATCTCCCAACAGAATTACGCGATGCTTTCTTCCAATACATTTACATTTTTACTGACTTGTTCTCTAACAAAATTTTGTAAAGATGTAATACCTTGCGTGATTAAATTAGCATCTTTAAATGCATGGCCCAATAGAAAAATGCCCTGTAATCTGTACATTAAGTTTAAACTTAAATCTGAAGCTTCTTCTACAAATCCAAGTGTGTGAAATTGCGCTTCCATCCAAAACAGCGCATCCATCATTAGCTTTGCGGCCAAGTTATGCAACATGCCTTGTTCTTTTGCAAATTCTTCACATAAAGTGCCTATACGACAGCCTTGAAGCGCAATCAATTCGCTTTCTTGTTTTGCATGCTCTAAAAAAAAATGTAAACGAACCTTTGGAAAAGGTTCTTTATTCAAATGCTCCAAGAATGTTTTTTGCTCAAGTGCTATTAAATTAAGAACAGCCAGACCAATATCCACTTTCGTTTTAAAGTAATAGTACAGATTACCTAATGGAACGCCTGCTTCATTCGCTATGTCAACGAGGGTTGTTATATTAAAGCCTTGGCTATACATTAACTTTTTTGCTACATTGACCAACGCATCACGTTTATACGTCGGTTTCCTAACCATGCGATTTTCTCTTTTTTTTCAGGTACTTTTTCAAAATGGCACAACATATCAGTGCATCTGGCTCTACCGAAAAATCAAAAAAGCTAATAGGATTATGCCAGAACAACTGCTTTATAGTAACCAAAACACTATTTGCCCATCGCATTAATCTCAGACGCAAATCGTTTCCTGCTTTTGATACGCTTAAGTTTTTTGTTAAGGTTGCATGCGCTGCTAAAGCTAAAATGCCGTACCGATCTTGAAACAAATTTTGAGGTATTGGGTTAATCGATGAATTTTTTTCCGTTTGCATGTTGAATTTCACTCCTTTGAATTTTTTAGAAATTAAATAGACAACACCTCATGCCTATATAGATATTAAGAAGCCGTGCTATATTATGCTGAATAACGCTATCAATGGAAGTTTTAGAGCTGCACCACCTGTTTTTATATATTCCCTTTGGCCGGCTATTTCGAACGTATGGGGTGCTATTTTTAAAAATGAGTTGTTTTATCAGTATCCATTTTCCGCTATGCATAGTTTTCATCCATATTGATTCATGTACAACAGCCGAAAATTCTATGCGCTTTTATATAGCAATGCAAGGGCAAAGACGGGGTTTACGCGATAATGGCTTAGCGAATATATATTGTTGGTCAACTAATAAACAAAGTGTTGACAATCATAAGTTGAACTCAAAATAGTAAAGGCTGCACCGACTCTATACTGCAAAGAGGCACTTCTCTCTCTTTCTCATCGCGCGCCCCCTACTTTAGTCGCGCTGAACCACATGTAAAATTAGGGCGCTTATCCAAACTTATCTATACCCCAAGCGCTTTAGCAGCTATGCTGCTATAATCGCTTCCTTATTTTTACTCTATTCTTGATCTCTCTTTAATGCGTCAATTTCTACCATGGTTAAGCCTGTCAATTCCAAAATCAATGAAACCGCCATCCCCTTAATCAGCATCTTCTTCGCAATTTCTGATTTGCTTTCTGTCTGTCCTTCCGCTTTGCCTT
>DAORSV010000082.1:0-2519 GCA_035443705.1 Gammaproteobacteria bacterium | reverse complement strand
CCTTCCGCTTTGCCTTTTTTCTGTCCTTCAACCAACCCTTTTTCGTATCTGTCAGATAAAAGCGTCTTTTCAGTACTCACAGCGTCCCAATAAGCATCATACGCATCAAGCTCTGCTGCATTGTAAGCCGATTGCTCTGAAAGTTCGATGGCTTCACGGATTTCAGGTACGGCAAGTAACACCGGATCAACAGCCGTTGTATTCTCATTAATTTCCGACATGAACCGAAGCCATAAAATTTGCAGCCTTTTCTCTGCCAGAGTGTTAGGCTTAAATTTTTTCAACTCAATAAACACAAATTGTAAGCCTTTTAATTCACGCGTTGGCTTTTCTACATTCACAATTTTGTAGTGATGATAAAAATCTGGGCTTTGTAAATCAAAACTTTCACCTAATAGCCCAAGGCCGTAAACCGGCTTTAAATACTCGTATTTTTCGCCTTTTTTTAATTGGTTAACGTAAGCTCTACTGGTACCAAATAACATACGCTGCATAAAAGAAGCTGACCACTCGACCTGCATCTCAACTATAAAAATGTGACCGCGTTGATCTGTGCATCTCACGTCTACAATTGTGCGTTTTAAAAGGGGAATCTTAGGAATTTGCTCGGTCGGTAAATAGGTTAATGACTTAATCAGGCCATCTGGAGGTAAAGGTAAGAGCGAGTTTAAAAAACTCATCAATAAATGCTCATGTTCACCAAAAATCTTCTTAAAAACGACATCCGCTCTGGGATTTAAATAACGTGACATAATAACCTCTGATTACTTACTACGTGCCACATTCAGGCACGTTTTCTATAGATTCATGAACCGTCGCCCATGTTGAATTATAACATTTTTTTCGCATAAAAAGTTAAGACAGCTTTAATACGAATAGCTTCGCATTGAAATAAACTTCCTCGCCCGAGAAATTTTGAACATTAACTAACTTTTGATTGCTCCTGCTTTAGACAAAAGGCACCTTTATAATCACCTTAAAAGGTGCCAGTCTGTCCATACGCCTGTCTCCTGTTAGTGAACCGTGCCACTATTCCCATTATGGCCGTCCGGCGAGCCTTTAGAGGATTCTAGCAATTTTAGAATCTTAAGCAGGGCATCTAACAGGGATTCGTTGATTGCTTTTGCCTGAGCGAGAGTATCGCTAATTTGCCACAAGCACGAATGTAAGGTTAAAGCGGAATAGCGAGTTAAATTGCTTGTTAGGAGCACTTCCAATATGGAATGGGCTTTTTGGTGATACTCAAGCAATTTTTCTTGCCAGAGGATTTGATGGTTTATAAACATCTCGTATTCTGATAAACTATTTTGATTCATGACTAACTCCTGAGTAGTTGGTTGTGATAGCGGAAGATGGGTGTGTTCAGCACTCATCCACCGTGGCTATGGCATGGGCTATCCCATGCTGTAGTTCAGTTTAAATTCATTGCTTGTCCATTTTTGTGCCCTCCTCATCCAATCCAATCCAATAAAAAAATAACAACATAAATTTCGGAGGCGTTCTGTGCCAGAAGGTAAAATAAAAGTGTCGTTTAAATCTCTCGCCATGATTGAGAAACTCCTAAACTAAAAATAAATAACAGGGCTTGTCTAGCTCAGCCACGGTATAGGGTATCTCATACCTATGCCGTTTCCTTAAAACCGACTAAAAACATGACAACTTTCTTTAACGTCTAATGAAAAGTAGCTATCAATAAAAATGGGACATTGTGTAAATAAATTTCGTCAAACAAGTCTCTTTTCGGCAAGAGCATTGAAAATTGGCTGCTCTTAGTTGTGTTTCATATAAAGCATCCGCTTTGAAAATCCAAAGCCAAGCACCACAGCGTTCAATTTTTAGATTTAGTCTTTGGATCCCTTGCAAAGCTGATTGCATAACGACAGATTTAAGGGAATCTTTTTGAGCGGGTTTGTGACGCGCTGGGGGATCAAAGTTGCAAGCATGGCAATCGCACTAAAATAACCACTTGATTTTTAGATAATTTCGTAGAAAATACTTGTTGTACGTTGTTTTTATCAACAGGGATGAGCTATGAATCTAACCGACACTTTTTTTACCCATTTTGAAGCACTCGAAGATCCAAGAGAAGATACCCATAATCGCCTACATAATTTCTATGACATTCTTGTCATAGCCATCTTAGGCACTATCTGTGGCGCAGATGGTTGGACAGAGATTTGTGAATTTGCTGAAGGAAGATTGGATTGGCTTAAAACCTTTTTGAAGCTTCCCTATGGCGTTCCCTCCCATGATACCTTTGGGCGTGTTTTTTCATTGTTAGATGCCGAGGCATTTGAATCCTGTTTTTTAGCTTGGGTACAATCCTTATCTATTGATTTAAAAAATGAAATTATTTCAATTGATGGGAAAAGCCTACGCGGTTCTCATAATGCAAGTAAAGGACAAAAAATGCTTCATATTGTTAGCGCGTGGGCATCAGAAAACCGAATGGTACTTGGCCAAATAAAAACAGAAGAAAAATCGAATGAAATTACAGCTATTCCTGAACTTTTAGATAT
>DAORSV010000081.1:0-4336 GCA_035443705.1 Gammaproteobacteria bacterium | reverse complement strand
TACGTGTCAAGTGTTTTTAGAAAAATATTTTCATTGGAGGGGTGCGAGTAGTTACGATGAAAGTAGTTCAAAAAACCTGAAAGAAGCTGCAAATGAAGCTATCAAACAAATTGATGAAAAACAATATCACATAACGTTGTTGCAACATAGCATTAAGCATTTCCTCAAAATTGGCGTTGCTTTTAAGGGTAAAGAGCTTGTCATGGATTATAAAATAGACGCGTAACCAAAACCTAGTTTTTTTATATTTTTTATTTTGTTTTCAGAAAAAAAAGGAGCGCTGCCACCAAATATATACCTATTACACTTCAAGATGCAAACAGCGGCGTTTCCTGGGTTCTTGCATTAAATTAAAATTCAAGGGCAGACACGGCGGTCTGCCCCTACAGTAATTGGTATTCATGAATTTTACATTTTAAAAATATTCCTAAATAAATCCGCTATTTATACGACAAATTAAAAAATCAGATCAAATTAGGATAATTGACAATCTTGACGCATTGTTCGCATCTTGAAGTGTAATGGGTATAGCTATACTTAAATTATGCACAAAGTAAACGCCTGTATAATGAACACTCATTGGCATCATTGTTATTCCAGCAAGCAGTTGATTTGGGCGATGTTGCTGCGAAATTTAATTTAGGACTTTTGTACAACTAGAAATTGTTAAATTACTGCGTCAGATTACGGGAATTGGTACGCCATCATGCAAAATAGTTGCTAAACAGCTTTAGCGCTTAACCGCACCCAACCATCGATGGTGTCGGTTTCTAGCATTTTAAACCAGGGCTTATAAGCTTCAAAAACCGATTCAATTTGATTTTCGAGAAAACCGGATAAAACAATCATGCCGTTGACCTCGACAAGTTCTGCGAAAATGGGCGCAAGCGTTATGAGTGGGTTTGCAAGAATATTAGCAAGGATCAGATTCGCTTTTTTGGGTGGCGTTGTGGATTTTTGTAGCGCATTATTGAGTGCCGTGGGTAATAGTGTGAGAATATTTTTTTCTGAGAAGCCATTATTTTTGGCATTATTTTGCGTACTTAAAAGCGCTTGCGGATCATTATCAACAGCATAAACAAATTGAGCGCCCAGCTTTAAAGCGGCGATCCCCAGAATACCCGAACCACAGCCATAATCCACGACGGTGGCACCCATCGGTGGATGTTGATCGAGCCATTCTAAACAGAGGCGTGTGGTGGCATGTGTGCCGGTACCAAAGGCTAATCCGGGATCTAGCATTAAAGTAATTGCGGTGGGATCAGGATTTTCTGACCAGCTTGGGCAAATCATGAGTTTTTTTCCAAACCGCATGGGTTCCCATTGCGCGGTTCCTGCACGGATCCAATCTCTTTCTTCCAGCGGGTCGATTTTAAGTGTTTGAAAGCTCTGATTATCTAAATGCTTGTTTAAGAATTTTTTAACAGAGGTGATGTCGACGTCGGCATCAAATAGTCCAACAAGGGTTGTTTCTTGCCAGAGTGGCGTGGTGTTGGGTGCAGGCTCAAATAAGGGATCATCTTTTGTATCATGCAATGTAACAGCAACTGCACCTGCGAGGGTAAAATACTCTGAGTAGATTTCGGCAAAATTTTGATTTGTACCAATGGTTATTTGTATCCAGGCCATATTTTTGATTACCCGAGTGAAAATATTTTAATTAGCGATTTTTTGTTCGAGATAATGAATATTGGTTCCACCTTTATGGAAATTTGCATCTCGGATCAGATTTTGATGTAAGGGAATATTGGTTTTAATGCCTTCTATGATAATTTCATCGAGTGCATTTTTCATACGGGCGATCGCTGTGTCGCGATTGGGTCCATAGGCAATTAATTTTCCAATAAGCGAATCATAATAGGGTGGAACATCGTATCCATTATAAATATGTGAATCCCAGCGTATGCCAGGTCCCCCTGGCGCGTGAAAAATCTGAATTTTGCCCGGGCTTGGAAGAAAGGTTTTTGGATCTTCTGCATTAATGCGACATTCAATGGCATGTCCTTCAATTTTAACGTCTTGTTGTCGAATTTTGAGTGGTTCGCCTGCAGCGATACGCAATTGTTCTTTCACAATATCGATGTTGGTGATCAATTCCGATACCGGGTGTTCGACTTGAACGCGTGTATTCATTTCAATAAAATAGAATTCGCCATCTTCATATAAAAACTCAAATGTGCCAGCACCCCGGTATCCCATTTCGATACAGGCTCTAACACAGCGCTTGCTAATTTTTTTGCGTTGTTCTTCCGTGATACCTGGTGCAGGCGCCTCTTCTAAAATCTTTTGATGACGTCTCTGCATGGAGCAATCACGCTCGCCTAAAGAAATGGCGTTGCCTTTGCCATCTGCCAGCACTTGAATTTCAATGTGTCTGGGATGTTCTAGGAACTTTTCCATGTAAACTGAATCGTTATTAAAAGCAGCCTTGGCTTCTGCTTTGGTCATAGAAATGGCATTTAAAAGCGCTGCTTCACTGTGAACAACACGCATACCACGTCCACCACCACCGCCGGCGGCTTTAATGATAACAGGGTAACCAATTTGACGTGCAAACATTAAGTTTTCTTCTGGGTTGTCTTTTAGCGCACCATTAGAACCTGGCACGCAGGGGACATCTGCTTTTTTCATCATGCGAATGGCAGAGACTTTATCACCCATTTGACGAATATTTTCTGCGTTTGGACCAATAAAAATAAAACCACTTTGTTCTACGCGTTCTGCAAAGTCGGCATTTTCGGCTAAAAAACCATAACCGGGATGAATGGCAACGGCATCGGTAATTTCTGCAGCGCTGATAATAGCGGGAATGTTTAAATAACTTAATTGAGATGCCGCAGGTCCAATGCAAACCGATTCATCGGCTAGCCGCACATGCATGAGATGGCTATCGGCGGTTGAATGCACGGCAACGGTCTTTATGCCTAATTCCCGACAGGCTCTTAAGATTCGAAGCGCTATCTCACCGCGATTCGCAATAACAACTTTATCTAACATAGTCATTCATCACTAATAATAAAAAGCGGTTGTCCAAATTCAACGGGCTGACCATTTTCAACCAAAATGCGTTTAACAATACCAGCTTTGTCGGATTCGATTTGGTTTAACATTTTCATGGCTTCAACAATACATAAAACGCTGCCAACCTTGACAGACTGCCCGACGTCTATAAAAGGCTTATCGTTGGGACTTGCCGCCCGGTAAAAAGTGCCAACCATCGGCGTTGTAACCGTATGCTCATTCATGGCTGGAGTAGGAGGGACAGCAGGCGTGAGGGCTGCTTGCCCGGCTTTTGCAGGTTCTGAAAAAGTGCTTTGCACATGCGGTGTGATAACTTGGGTATAATGCGGATGTGGGTTGCTAGGAGCCTGATTTCGACTGATGCGAATCGACTCTTCGCCCTCGGTGATTTCTATTTCAGAAACGCTAGAGGAATCTTCAAGTAATTTAATCAACTTTTGTACTTTGCGAACATCCATAAAAGCTATACCCTTAAACTAAAGACATTGTAGGCAGACTTGAAGCAATTTTGCAGGAGTTAAACGATTTTGTCTACTGATTATTGTTTTTGCATGAAAAATTTAAAATAATCGCGATACAGTAAGCATCTAGTTGCGATGAAAAAATTCAGCTCAAATTGTTAGGAGGCAGCTAAGTACGGATTCAAAATAAAAGCTTCAGCAGTTGTTATGTTAGAAATCCTAATTCTTCTGTAGAGGCCTGAGCGAAAAGTGGCGAGCGCTTTATTTTATTAAAGCGCTCGCTAGAGAAAACGAATGAAGTTTGGGTATTACCACCAGCCGCCTTCACGATTTCCACCTGCACCGCCGCCGGAACGACCAGCACCGCCACTGCGACCACCAGCACCGCCGCCACTGCGACTGCCACCAGCGCCACCACGACTTCCACCAGCGCCGCCTGATTTTTTCGCTTCAGCTACGTTGACGCGAATTGAACGGCCGTTCAAATCTGTGCCATCCAGCGCCAATGCTTTTTCAGCAGATTGTTGGGTTTCGAATGTTACGAAGGCAAATCCACGAACGCGACCTGTGTCACGATCCATGGGAATCTTAACCTCTAAGACCGGTCCGTAAACCGAAAAAGCTGCTTCCAGCTCTTCTTTTGTGGTCGAAAAGGCCAAATTGCCTACAAATAATTGATTTTGCATGTTAAATGTCTCCTGAGACCTGTAATTCAACGACTATATAGCCACACCGCATGTATGGCCACAACTGGTATTATAGCGCACTTAAAACTGCATAGCACTTGTTTTTTTTTACGAAGATGTTAAGCGCTCCCTAGGGGACTCGAACCCCTGTTACCGCCGTGAGAGGGC
>DAORSV010000080.1:0-4376 GCA_035443705.1 Gammaproteobacteria bacterium | reverse complement strand
CTGAAGCACTGTTTGGCAATAAGCCTAGTATTGAACGAAAAGAAGCCAGAGAAGGCTTTTCTGTTTCTTATCAAATAGATTACAGAGAACTTAATTTTGGCAGAGAATTGGGTAGAGGTGGTTTCGGAGTTGTACACCAAGGTACCTGGAGAAAACACACTGACGTTGCCATTAAACAATTGCTGTCCGATGCTATTTCTGCTGAAGCTAACGAAGAATTTGATACAGAATCTCAAGTCATGGCACGTTTACGTTCTCCACACATTGTGCAATTTTACGGCTATTGCCTTAATCCTAGGCATTGCATTGTGATGGAGTATATGCCGAATGGTTCCCTCTATAGCGTATTAAAAAATATAAAGCAACCTTTAGATTGGACGATACGCGTACGTATTGCCATCGACATGGCTTGTGGTCTTGCCTTTTTACACCAAGAACACATCGTACATCGAGATATTAAAAGTTTAAATGTTTTGCTCGATCAATCCTATCGTGCAAAACTAACGGACTTTGGATTATCCAAAGTAAAAATCGAAACCAAATCCCAATCCATGGCAAACCAAACAAGCGAAGATGCTGTTGGTACCATTGCTTGGATGGCGCCAGAGCTGTTTGAACGTAGAGCCATTTACACTCAAAAATCGGACATCTATAGCTTAGGTGTAACCTTATGGGAATTAGTCTCTCGCAAAATACCTTTTGCCGATGCAAGCAATCCATCACTTATTCCATCCTGGGTAAGTAAAGGGGAAAGAGAAGACATTCCCAAAGATTGTCCGGCAAAATTGGCCTCGCTGATTGCTGCCTGTTGGGAAGCCTCTCCAGGCAAACGTCCTGACGCCGACACAGTGGTGACTTATCTTAAATCCGATAAAACCAACTTTGCGCAATTTCTACCGTTACCTGTTAATCCTCGAAGCAGCACCGCTGCTTATCAGGGCGACTTTAATTCTGAGCTCTCTAACCTCAACAACCCTCAGGTTGCCCTACCTGATTGTGTTCAAAAACCCTATTCACCAGAACAAAATAACCCAGCTGTTATGCTAAACCAGTTTAACCCAGCCGCTAGAGCCGTTCCTCACGTAAACGTCAGGGATTTAAAAGAGTTTTTAAGACGCGTCGTAGAAGGGGAGCAAGACAAAGCAGAAGCCATGCTAAAGGGCAACCCTACCTTAGCTTTAGTGCCAGGGGATGTAACGGACTTGTCCAAGCGTACGTTTACCAATATTACAGGCTTTCAATATGCAGTATGGGCATTAGACTGGCACATGTGGACGATGATTAAGAAATACCTTCCTATTGAGAAGGCGAGACTTCAAGCTCAAGAATTTGAAACAGGTGTTTGGGTAAAGCACCACGGTATTTATGTCAATTTAAACATTCTCATTCAAGCCTACCAGACCACCATTAATTTATATAATGCTTCAAAATGGGATGAAGGTAATACTGCTTGGGCTAAACAAATAGGTGGTGCTCAACTCTTGCTACCTGCACATTTCGTGAATGAGTACTGCCATCCCAAACGCCCCTTTTATCCTACCCCCAACTTTAAGAGCGCATTGTCTCTTCCCCGTAGCCGCACTATTGAAGAAGGTGAATGGTTTACAGCAATGTATAACGGTGGCCATCTGGGAGATAAGTTTGCTATTTATCGTGGCAGTCAGGCTCGGGGGCGTGCCTGTGAACGCAAGGATGCGGGTAACGCAGGTGGATGGGGTATGGTAATGAACGCAATAGGGCGCGTAGCCGGACCGTATATGAAGGATGTGGACTTGACGGTTGTTGGGGACTACAGGAGTATTTGCGTACTGGTTAATGTTCGTACAGCTCAGCGCGAAGGACTCACCAAAGAATTAATGCGAATGTTTTCGCCACCGCCATCAATGCGAATGGTTTCATCATCACTGCCGCCCGCGATTGGCGTAAGCCCTGTCCCTATAATAAATAATCCTCAAGGAGTTTCTCCCGTGGGTGCTTTTGTTCTAAAGCCTAATCCGTCAGAACAAAAGACTTCGGCTGAGCTGGGTGTTCTGCCACAGGGCAATCAGGCTGCAAAGCCTTCTTCTAAAATGAACACCAGCGATTTAAACACATTCTTAAGGTTGGTAGTGGAAGGAGAGCAAGACAAAGCAGAAGTTATGCTAAAAAGTGATCCCGTCTTAGCCTTTTTATCAGAAGATGTCACCGACTTATCCAAACGCACGTTTAGCAATATTACAGGCTTTCAATATGCGGTATGGGCATTAGACTGGCACATGTGGACAATGATTAGGAAATACCTCCCCGATGAAATTGCTCGAGAGCAAGGACAAGGATTTGAAACGGGTGCGTGGGTAAGACAGCATGGCGTTCATGCGCAACACTTATTACAGAACCTCGTTAAGGCTTTACAGGCTGCCATTGATTTACACAAAGCCTTAAAATCCGCTGAAGGTGATATTGCCTGGAGGCAACAAGTCGGCGGAGCGCAGTGGTTACTCCCGGTACATGTGGTAAATGAATATTGTCATCCCGTACGTCCTTTTTATCCTCTCCCCAATTTCAAGGATGCGTTAACCCTTCCTCGTAGTCGTACTATTGACGAAGGGGAGTGGTTCACTGCTTCGTATTCCGACGGTAAGTTAGGAGAAAAGTTTGCTTACTATCGGGGCGACGGTGGTTATGGGGTGGCTTTGGTCATGTGTATCGCGTCAGCATCTCCCAGGGGGGACCGCGAGAGCATTCAGTTACTGGCTAGTACTCGGGCCGCCCAGCGCGAAGGGCTTATAACCGAGTTAAGGCCGCTCCTTTCGCCAGCAGCGCCTCAGCCCGCTGTTCGCGTAAGCCATACCCCTATAAATAATACTCAAGCGGTTCCGCCTGTTGTTGCTTTTGTTCCAAAGCCTAAGCCTCCAGAACAAAAGAATTTCTCTGAACCTGCTATGTTAACCCAGTTTAATCCAATCGCTAAGCCCTCTCCTAAAGTGAAGGCGAGCGACTTAAAAGAGTTTTTAAAACTGGTAGCGGAGGGAGAACAAGGCAAAGCTGAAACAATGCTACAAAGTAATCCGGCTTTAGCTTTAGTACCTGGAGATGTTACAGACTTATCCAAACGTACATTTACTAATATCACGGGCTTTCAGTATGCGGTATGGGCATTAGACTGGCACATGTGGATGATGATTAAAAAGTACTTACCTACCGAAGAAGCCCAACTCCAAGCTCAAGGATTCGAAACAGGTTCTTGGGCGAAGATCCATGGTGTTCATGCCAATTTAAATGTCCTCATTCAAGCCTACAAAACGACTATTGATTTATATAACGGTAAAAAATATACGGAAGGCAATACAGCTTGGATACAACAAGTAGGCAGGGCGCAACGCTTGTTACCCGCGCATGTAGTGAATGAGTATTGTCATCCCACACGTCCTTTTTATCCGCTTCCAAACTTTAGAGATTCTTTAATGCTTCCTCGTGATCGCACTATTACCGAAGGGGAGTGGTTTACTGCTTCGTGCGACGGCGGTGCGTTAGGAGAAAAGTTTGCGGTTTATAGAGCGAACTTTGCTGCCCAGGCAGTGCCGGGCGGCGATGACGTCGCGGCTTCAGCGCGTGCGGAAGTTGCGTTAATGCTGATGCTTCGAGATCACAATAGCGTTCGCGTCCTGGTTGACACTCGTACAACGCAACGCGAGGAGCTTATTACCGAGCTAAGGCCAACAAGAAGCACGCAAAAAAAAGTCCCACCTCCGCCCCCACCCCGGGTGTGCGGGTGATGGTTGGTGATTTTTCAAGGGGACATTTTCAGAGAGTTACGACAACATTCAACATTCGCTTGCGCTAGATTACGAAAAATCATAATCTATCCGAAATCCCATAATTTTTTTCGAATTTTTTAGGGCTGATTCTATGAGTTTTATGCAAGAAACTATTTGTCAGAAATATTTGTAAAATTCGAGAAAAATGTTTGGCATAAGCTAATATTTGATATGATTTAATCAAATGCCCATATCAAGGTTTTAAAAAATTACTCATAAATTTTTCAGTGGTATATTTTTTTGAAAAACCTTATGCGGAAAGTTTTCGTAGTTAAGTGAAGCATTGCTAGACATCATGAGACAAATCGCATCTGTCTATAGCAACAGAAATGACAGAAAAATCAAGACGATTAAACTCCGAAGAGAAGGTTGCTTATCCGGCGCTCCTCGATTTTTTGCGCGGTGACGGGATTTTTTTATGCGTGTATTAAACCTTAAATTAAATGATGATTGATGTTAAAGCGTTTTAAAAAATTTACCAGACATTTAGATAGGCATATCGCTGATTGACAAACTTTGTTTGATGCATATTCTCCTCGCACTTGATCGGGCAATCTCTTTTCAGTTGATCACCCAAAC
>DAORSV010000079.1:0-4685 GCA_035443705.1 Gammaproteobacteria bacterium | reverse complement strand
AAAGCGCAGAGATCACGTAATAAACGCCTATCGTTTTCTGGGGTGCCCGTTTTAAAAGTGGGGTCAGATAGACTTTCGGTAAATTTGAGCGCCCATTGTGCTTTTTTAGCAACAGCTGGAATTTCCCGATACATATTAAAAACTTTTCCTTCGTCCATGCCGAGACTTTGGATAATGTGTTGGTAGGAATGTGTATGTAAGGCTTCTTCAAAAGCTTGGCGTAAAAGATATTGCCGGCATTCGGGGTTAGTAATGTGACGATAAACAGCCAGAACTAAATTATTGGCAACTAAAGAATCGGCGGTTGCAAAGAAGCCTAGATTCCGCTCGATAATGTCTCTTTCGTCCTCTGTTAATCCATTGGCGCTTTTCCACAATGCAACATCGGGAGACATGTTAACTTCGTTTGGCATCCAATGGTTAGCACAGGCTTTAATGTAAAATTCATCCCATGCCCAGTCGTATCTAAAAGGAACCAGTTGATTGACATCTACCGGGCAATTGATAATCCTTTTGTCTTCTTTTCGAATGCGGGCGCTGCCAAATTTTAGTTCAAGACCTGTCGCTTTTTCTGCTATATCCATTATATTCTCCAGTTGTTGGGTTATTGACACGCTTCGCAATCGGGATTGTCTATTGCGCAGGCCATTGGGCTATCTATCTCTGCTTGCACGGTATTTAAAGCACCTGTATAAACAGTAGATTTTTCTGCATCGGTAGCACCTAAACTTCGTAGATAATAAGTGGTTTTTAAGCCACGTAACCAGGCGGTTCTATAGAGAACATCTAATTTTTTACCGGAGGGTGCATTCATATATAAATTCAGCGATTGCCCTTGATCTATCCATTTTTGTCGTCTTGAAGCCGCTTCTATTAACCATTTGGGATCGATTTCAAATACAGTGGTATATTTGGCTTTTAGTGTTTCGGGTATCCGATCGATGGCTTGAACGCTGCCATTAAAATATTTCAGATCCTTAACCATGGCGGTATCCCAGAGCCCAAGTTTCTTTAAGTCGTGGACGAGGTACGGGTTAATTATTGTAAATTCGCCCGACAAATTAGATTTTACAAATAAATTTTGATAGGTGGGTTCTATGGATTGTGAGACACCACAAATATTTGAAATGGTCGCAGTGGGTGCAATGGCCATAATATTGGAATTTCGAATACCCACCGTTTGCACACGTTTTCGAAGCGTGTTCCAATCGAGTGTTTGACTGCGATCTTGATCAAGATATATCCCGCGTGTTTCTTGTAAACGTTCTATTGAATCAATGGGCAGTATACCCTGGCTCCAGAGTGAGCCTTCAAAAGTCGTGTAAGTGCCGCGTTCTTCTGCAAGTTCAACGCTTGCCGAAATTGCTGAAAAACTGATTTGTTCCATAGAACGATCTGCAAATTCAACAGCCTCTTCTGATTCATAAGAGATCCCCAGTTTATACAGAGCGTCTTGAAAGCCCATAATCCCAAGCCCGATGGGACGATGGCGTAAGTTAGAACGCCTTGTTTGGGGTACTGCGTAATAATTAATATCGATAACATTATCGAGCATACGAATAGCGGTTTTAACCGTTTGTTTAAGCTTTTCAATATCCAGCCCTTGTTCGCTAACATGTTGTGCAAGATTAATGCTACCAAGGTTGCAAACAGCAATTTCATCCACAGATGTATTTAAAGTAATTTCAGTGCATAAATTAGAACTATGGACAACACCCATATGAGGTTGTGGCGATCGAAGATTACAGGGATCTTTAAACGTAATCCAAGGATGCCCTGTCTCGTAGATCATGCCCAACATTTTTCGCCATAAAGTTAAAGCCGAAATGCGTTTGAAATGGGTTATCTCGCCACTGTCTGATTTTGATTCATAATGTTGGTAAGCGTCTTCAAATGCTTTTCCATAGAGCTCATGTAAATCGGGTACATCGTTAGGTGAAAATAATGTCCAGTCTTTATTTTCCACAACCCGTTTCATAAAGAGGTCGGGGATCCAATTTGCAGTATTCATATCGTGGGTGCGACGTCTATCATCACCCGTATTTTTACGCAGTTCGATAAATTCTTCGATATCCAAATGCCAGGTTTCGAGATAGGCACAGACAGCGCCTTTGCGTTTGCCACCTTGATTAACGGCTACAGCCGTGTCGTTAGCGACTTTTAAGAAAGGAACAATGCCTTGAGATTGACCATTGGTGCCTTTAATATGTGCGCCCATAGCACGTACGGGTGTCCAGTCATTACCCAGCCCACCTGCGAATTTTGATAGTAGCGCGTTATCTCGTATCGCGTTATAAATCCCGGAGAGATCATCTGGCACGGTCGTTAAAAAGCAACTGGACAGTTGTGGTCTGAGTGCTCCAGAATTAAACAAGGTGGGTGTTGAACTCATATAATCAAAACTTGAAAGTAAATCATAAAACTCGATAGCTCTGCGTTCTTTTTCTTTTTCTGCAAAAGCTAATCCCATAGCGACACGCATAAAAAAGATTTGGGGCAATTCAAATCGCACATTAAAGCTATGTAAAAAATAACGATCATAAAGCGTTTGTAACCCAAGATAGCTAAACTGAAAATCGCGTTCGGGTTTTAAGGCACGGCCTAATCGTTCGAGATCAAAAGACAGTAATTTAGGATCTATAAACTCTAATTTTACGCCCTTCTGTAAAGTGGTTGTTAGCGCGAGGGGATAAGCTTGAGCCATTTCTTGACGCGTTTTTGGCACAGGGAGATTTAAGAAATGCATCGTCTCAGATTGCAAAATTTTTAATAACAAACGTGCTGCAACGATGCTGTAATTGGGTTCTTGTTCTATTAATGTGCGTGTTGTCATAATGAGCGCTTGTAAGACATCTTTTTGATGCACGCCGTCAAAGAGATTTCTTAAAGTATCTTTTATAATAGGTTCTGGGTTAACAGACTCTAAATTAAAACAGGCTTCTGCGACGGTATTGATAAGCGCTTTTTTATCGAGCGGCACGATGGTGTCATTGTCTAAAGTAATTGTAAGAGTGGGTTCTGCAGGATGTGCTGTGTTTGCGTGTTTGGCTTCGCGAAGTTTGCGACGTTCTTCTCTGTAAAGCACGTAGGAGCGTGCAACTTGATGGTATTCACGGCGCATTAAGGCAAGTTCAACCTGATCTTGAACATCTTCAATGTGAACGGTACCGCCATTAATTGGAAGTCGATCCATAAAGGCGCGAATAACATCGTCAGTTAAACCCTCTACAATATCGGGTATGCTGGACGAAGTGGATGCACTATTACCTTCTACATCCCAAAAGGCTTTGGTAATGGCACGTGAAATGCGGGTGGGATCAAAATGCGATAAAGTATGATTACGTAAAATAATCGTTAATCTGCCGGGTGTTGGTGTTTCTGGATTTTTAGAGTCGTCGTTGAAGGGGGTTGATGTTTTTGCGTTTTTTAAGTCATCATTCATAACAATTCTCCAGGATTATAGTCATCTAGCTCTTGGTAGGTAACCCAATATATTGTGGGTCGAATTTAATAAAACACACTACATGTATGCATATTGGGATAGTACAGAAAAAAGATCAAGTGGATAAGCTGTGGATAAGATAGTATTTTTTTGTGGTATTTTTTTAGAATTTTATGTGTTGTAACGGACTTCCGTGTCCAATTTTTTTTAGATGCGTGATGATTAGACAGTTTCTAACCATTTGACGAGATAATGACTTTGTTGCTTGATAACTTGCATATCTTTAAAAGTTAATGTTAAAAGACTCGTGCCTTGCAAACTTGCCACTAAAGATAACGCTAAGTTATGTGATTTTTCACCTTTGCCCATTTCTTTAAACTGAGTTTCGCACCAGCCCAAAACATCTTTTAATAAAGCTGAGGCAGCAGTAGAAATTTCGTTTGTGCTTTTGCACAGTTCTTGACAGAGACTTCCCAACCAATCTCCGAAGGCAAGGGCTTGTTCACCTTGTTCTGTGTTTTGAGCAATTAAGGCAGCTAGTCGCTCTTTGCTGTTTAGGCTCGTCCAAGTGTTAAATTGAACTTCAATTGTTTTGCGGCGGCGTTCAATGACAGCGAGCACAATGGATTCTTTGGATTTGAAGTAGTAGTACACGTTGCCTAAAGGCACTTCGGCGAGAGAAGCGATATTAGCCAAGGTTGTAATGTTTACGCCTTGTTCGTAAAATAACTTATCGGCTGCTTCAATTAAACGTACCCGTTTGTCGGTTCTTTTGTTCATCATATCTCCCCTTAAAAAGTCTTGTAGTCTTATGGACCTTGTGATAGTTAGTTGAATTCGATCATTATACCGAGTTGTGTAAATAGTTCAATACTGTGCAAATGTTCAACTCCTGACTAATTTTCTTGTTTTCGACCTTCCTTAATCTTTATAGATCATGGAACCTTCGCTTTCTTCGTTGTCTAACTAACGTAGGTACACACTTGTCGTACGTAATGCTGAGGTAGAGTGCTATGAAGACTATAGATGAGCTGCTTGAATTAGATGAAGATACACTAAGATTTTATGTGGATAAAATGCCTGAACTCGGGGCACAGGGCGATTCAGGAAGATTCTGGTCAAACCTTACGGACGGGCTACTAGAATGCGATAACCAGCTAAATTACGAAGATATTAACGATGTTAAAGAGGCTATAGATAAGGTGAAGGGGGAGATACACGTTTTCCGGTTTTATTTAGAGCT
>DAORSV010000078.1:0-4770 GCA_035443705.1 Gammaproteobacteria bacterium | reverse complement strand
GCTAATTTATTGCGATCAATTTTTTGATTTGAGAGTCTTTGTAGATCTGTCCAGGGTTGCGAGATATTGCGATCATAAAGGGCTGAATTCGGCATGTTGACATTCAAGCCAACGCCGATGACGGCATTGCAGACATCGTTGGCTTCACCAGAAAGTTCGATCAAGATGCCGATAAGTTTATGATTTTCCCATAACACATCATTGGGCCATTTGATTCCAAAATCTTTAGCAATACCAAATGCATGCAATGTTTTAACCGTTGCTATTGCGATAGCAAGACTTAACCCAGATAATTCGCTAGGATCTTTTTCAAAATGCCACAGTAGAGATAAGTAGATATTTTTAGCAAAAGGGGAGACCCATGCGCGTCCACGCCGGCTTTTTCCCTGCGTTTGTTTTTCTGCAAAGCACGCGCGATTTTTTTTAGGTGCTTCGGGGCTCGCATTTGTTGATTTTACATTTAATAAATAATCATTCGTAGAGGGTAGGCTGTCGAATATCTCAATTTGTTCCAGTTGGCTTTTTTGTGATTTTTTTATAAAGGATGAAATTTTCGCTGTTTCGAGTAAGGTGAGACCGCCTGGTATGCAATAGCCTTTATTGGTGACGGATTCTATTTCAAGATCCCAACACGCAAGCTGTTTAATGAGTTTCCAGATAGCACTACGCGTCAACGAGAGCTGTTTACCCAAGCGTTCTCCAGAATGGAATTCGCCGTCACTCAGTATTTGAATTAGCGTTTTGAGGGTTCGGGTCAAGACAAATTACTTAATTTTCTTTTCTTCAAACCATTCATGTTTACGTGTTTTTTTATCAAATTTACGTAATTTTAATTTATGCGCCATCTTTGGATTTTTGCTGGTGGTATAAAAATCGCCAGATTCAGAGACGAGTCGTACATTAATAGATTTTCTTGCCATGTTGGGGAACTCCTAATTATCGCCTACTGCTTTTTTTTCGCGAGCAGATAAGGCGGCTAAAACAGCCTCGATGCCGAGCTTATCAATGGTGCGCATTCCCTTATGAGAGACAACCAATTTAATAAAGCGACCTTTTCCTGGAACTTGTCCTGGGATCCAAAACCGATGGCTTTGAAGATTAGGCAAAAACCGTCTGCGCGTTTTTCGGTTAGAATGCGAGACGTTGTTTCCAGCCATAACGGCTTTTCCAGTTACTTGACAAACTCTAGACATGATAAGTCCCCAAAATGCTATACAATATTGATTAATCGATAATCTTAGCGCATTTATACCAAGGCAAGGCACAAAGATCAAGCAGTATCAGCGCCTCTTTCCACCTTAGTATGAGCCAGGTATACTCCGAGCTAATAACTTACAGTTGTCTCTAACGGTTGTTGATGCCAAGTAAGGAGGAAGATTAATGTTGTTTTTGAAGGCGAGAGCGACATTTAAGGCGATCCTTTTAATAAGTGCGCTTACACTTTTGCTCGGATGTGGCGCCACACACACGGCAATCAATAAGCGAAAACTCGATGTTCAAACAAAAATGAGTTCGACCGTGTTTTTAGACCCTATGACTTCAGATAAAAAAACTGTCTATTTACAAATTCGAAATACCTCGGATAAATCTGAGTTAGATTTAGAACATCCAGTAGCGGAAGTAATGTTAGCTAAAGGCTATACGCGTGTTATGGCACCCGAACAAGCACAGATTTTACTGCAAACCAATATCTTACAGGTTGGGCGTTCGGATCTCCGAGCTGCGGATCATGCCTTGAACCAAGGTTTTGGCGCTGCATTAGGGGGCGCTGTTGCGGGGGCTGCCGTTGGAAGTCTTGTGTCTCGGCAGGATAATAGCAAAGGTGCGATTGCGGGCGGTCTTGTGGGTGCTTCGGTTGCAACGGTGACAGATGCCATGATTCAAGATGTCGTTTATGTTGTGATTGCCGATGTTCAAATTTCCGAACGTGTGGGAAATTCGGTCACAATAAAAGAGAAAACCCGATCACGTTTAAAACAAGGCACAAATGGTCTGCGGGAAGTTATCTCAACAGAAAAAATAGAATGGAAACGTTATCAAACGCGGGTGGTCAGTACTGCCAATAAAGTTAATCTTAAATTTAAACAAGCTGCGCCTGAATTAATTCAAGGATTAACGCGCTCGATTACGGGAATTTTTTAATGCAATCTGTTCAAAGTCAAGAGAAGGCCTATAGAAGTATTCAGGGTATTGATGGTATTCGCAGCGTTCAACTAAAGATTTTAGATCCTAAAATTGGCACCTCAATCCCGCTGCCGCATTATGCAACCGCAGGTTCTGCGGGATTAGATTTACGCGCGTGTTTAGAACAGCCATTAGAAATTTTGCCAGGCGCGACGCATTTAGTGCCAACGGGTCTTGCGATTTATATTCGCGATCGCGGATTAGCCGGGGTCATGTTACCGCGTTCGGGTTTGGGTCATAAACATGGCATTGTGCTTGGTAATTTAACGGGCCTCATCGATTCAGATTATCAGGGCGAAGTCATGATCTCGTGTTGGAATCGCGGAAAAAAGACGTTTATTTTAGAACCCGGAGAGCGTCTCGCGCAACTGGTGATTGTACCGGTGATACAAGCGCAATTTGAAGTGGTGAAAGAATTTTTTTCAGAAACCGATCGTGGCGCAGGCGGTTTTGGTCATACAGGGCGTGGATAAAAATATGGCAGATTTTTTAATTCCAGCAGAAATTTTTCGTGCTTATGATATTCGCGGTGTTGTGAATAAGAGCCTTACAATCGAGATTGTAGAGGCCATCGGCCGTGCGCTGGGTACAACGGTATTAGCGCGTGGAGAAACGACAATAGTTGTTGCGCGAGATGGCCGTTTGTCTGGTCCACTATTAATTGATGCATTGAGCAAAGGCATATTAGCAACAGGCTGTAACGTTGTTGATATTGGTAGGGTGCCAACACCGGTTCTTTATTTTGCCACACACCATTTAAATATTCCGTCTGGCGTGATGATAACCGGTAGCCATAATCCACCCGATTATAATGGTCTTAAAATGATGGTTGGCGGACAAGCGCTTTATGGGGACGGGATCCAAGCGTTGCTTGCATTAATCCAAAAATCAGATTTTTCTAAAGGCCGAGGTCAGAAAACAGAGCGCAATATTGTTGATTCGTATGTGCAAGCGATCAAAAAAGATATTCATTTGTCGAGACCCTTAAAAATAGTTGTGGATGCAGGAAATGGTGTGACGGGCGATGTTGTTCCGGTTTTATTTGAGGCGCTTGGGTGTACCGTTATCCCACTTTTTTGTGAGGTGGATGGTCATTTCCCGAATCATCACCCTGATCCAGGTCAACCGAAAAATCTAGAAGATCTCATACAAGCAGTTCATATGCACCAAGCCGATATTGGTTTAGCCTTTGATGGCGATGGCGATCGCCTTGGTGTCGTAGATAATCTTGGGAAAATTATATGGCCGGATAGACAATTAATATTATTTGCAAAAGAAATCTTAAAAAAACAGGCTAATGCGACAATTATTTACGATGTAAAATGCACAAGGCATGTCAGTGCTGTGGTAGAAAGTTTTGGGGGGCAGCCCTTAATGTGGAAAACAGGACATTCTCTCATTAAAGCTAAAATGCAAGAAACCGGTGCGTTATTAGCGGGTGAAATGAGTGGACATCTCTTTTTTAAGGATCGGTGGTTTGGTTTTGATGATGCATTATATGCAGGCGCGCGTCTTTTAGAAGTTCTTTCAGAACACAATAAAGAAACAACAGTCTCAGAAATGTTTAATACCGTGCCCGACAGCGTGAATACGCCAGAATTGCTGATCCCCGTTACAGAACAAACAAAATTTTCGCGTGTGGAACGACTGATTGCATTGGCGCAGTTTCCAGATGCAACAATCAGTACGATTGATGGTTTACGGGTTGATTTTAAGGATGGATTTGGGTTAGTGAGACCTTCTAATACCGGTCCTAATTTAATTTTGCGTTTTGAAGGTGATACGACGTTTGCGTTACACCGTATCCAGTCTGAATTTCGTCAATTGTTAATAGATGTTGATCCTCTGTGGGAATTGCCTTTTTAAAATTGGAGTTAAAGTTATGATAAGACAGAGCGCACGTGCACGAGATGAATTAAGAGATATCCGTATCACGCGCAAATTTACCAAACATGCGGAAGGTTCTGTATTGATTGAATTTGGTGATACCAAAGTTATTTGTACAGCGAGCATCGTTCAGGGCGTGCCCAAGTTTTTGAAAGGAACCAACCAAGGGTGGATTACTGCGGAGTATGGTATGTTGCCGCGATCAACCACAGAACGTATGCAGCGCGAGAATCGCGTTGGGCCTGCGGGTCGCACGCAAGAAATTCAACGTTTAATTGGTAGATCATTGCGCACGGCGGTCGATCTAAAAGCATTGGGTGAGTATACGGTTAATGTTGATTGCGATGTGATCCAAGCAGATGGGGGTACCAGAACGGCCAGTATTACCGGTGCGTGTGTCGCTTTAGCCGATGCCTTTGATTTGCTTCGTAAGCAAGGCATGTTGAAAACGAATCCCTTAAAGTTTTTTGTTGCCGCAGTTTCCGTGGGTATTTATAAAGAAATGCCGATTTTAGATTTAGATTATCTAGAGGACTCCAATGCCGAAACCGATATGAATGTGGTAATGACAGAACAAGGCGGTTTTATAGAAGTGCAGGGTACTGCAGAGCGTAGTCCATTTCATATTCAAGAGTTGCAAGGCATGTTAGATCTGGCTAAAAAAGGGATTGCGACGTTGATCCATAAGCAAAAAGAAGC
>DAORSV010000077.1:0-4852 GCA_035443705.1 Gammaproteobacteria bacterium | reverse complement strand
CCCAGATTTTAACTTCTTTGAAAAACTTATGAAGCAGCCTAAAAATAATATTTTAAAGTCACTTGACAGTTATATTGCTGCGTAAATTCACAATTACCATGATTTTTGGAGAAGATACAAAAATCTTAAAAATAAAACCCGCTATTTGGTCATAATTTATAAGGTAGCCTGCAAAAAATCGCTGCAAACGACGATATCTTGAAGGCTGTTGAGTGTTGCCATTTACTACACAAGCCAATTTGTTTAAGTTGACCGTTCGAGTTGAGATAAGTGCCAATAGCATGTTTACAAAACAACCTATTCGCGCCTTGTTCCAACCCAAATATCCGTTTAGAATATCTGTTAATTCGCTGATATGCTCCATATAACCTCCTTCTCATCATTGAGATTATATCTTGTTTTATCAGCGAGTTACGTTTCAAATCAAAAATTGTCGTGTACAGAGGATTATTTTATCAAAATATGATAAAAGATAAGCTCGGTTATCAATGATCAAACGAAAAAAGAGATCTGTTCCTATCGTGTTGGATCGTCATAAGCCTGCAGGAGAGCCACTTTGTTAGAAAACCCTGTCCCAAACGTCATAGAGGCCATTCCAATACGTTTGGCACATCAGCCAAACCCTTACATCCAAGCCGCCACCAGTGAAAATACGCGAAAAGCCTATCGTTACGATATTGATCATTTTTCAAAATGGGGTGTGCTGCCAACGACCTCCCATGCGATTATCCTTTATCTGCAGGCGTTTGCCGAAACTCTCAATGCCAGAACTTTGAGCCGTCGACTGATAGCCTTAAAACACTGGCATGTTTACCAAGGATTTTCCGATCCCACTGCTTACCCTTCAGTCCGAAAAACCCTTAAGGGGATATTGCATGTCCATGGGAAACCTAAAAATAGGGCACCTGCCTTGACCCTTGAGCAACTGATACAAATGATCACCCTTATAAAAAATCAAAACACCTTGGCAATGTGTCGCAACAGTGCCTTATTACAGATCGGCTTTTTTGGAGCGCTTCGCTGTAGCGAACTCGTTCGTTTGCAAATCGAGCAGATCACCTTTGTGCCAGAAGGGATCGATCTCCTAATACCCCGCTCTAAAACGGATCCTATAGGTGAAGGCCAATCGTGTGCTATTCCTTATGGCGATCAAGAACTCTGTCCCGTGACAGCTTTAAAAATCTGGTGTGAAAAAGCTGAAATAACGCAAGGCAGCATTTTTAGAGGGATTGATAAACATGGAAATTTAAGCGCACAATCTCTTTCTAATCAAAGCGTGTCTTCAATCCTTAAAAAAATGGCAAAAGCTTGCCAATTACCCCTTGCAAGCCAATTCACTGGCCATAGTCTGCGCCGTGGATTTGCAACAACCGCCAGTCAAAAAGGCGCTCCATTCGTCTCCATTATGCGGCATGGTCGTTGGCGAAATGAAAGCACTGTATTAGCTTATATCGCAGAAGGCCAACGGTTCGAAGCCAACGCCGCGCAAGTCATTTTAAAAAAGGATAAGGCTAGTGTAACGGATTAAAAGTATTCAAAAACCATTAACCGAAAGGGGTGTATCATACTCCAAAAAAACAAACGGATTAAAGTACTCAATGCCACAACCATTGAAAATATTTATGGATTTCCGCATTTTACCACCCAAGAAAGAGCACATTTTTTCACATTAACCCCAGCAGAAAAAGTTGTATTTGACCAACTCGATAAGGTTCATTCAAAGCTACATTTTGTTTTACAACTGGGTTACTTTAAAGCCAAGCACCTTTTGTTTACCTTTTCTTTTAAGAACGTACGATTAGACGCTCAATACAACATGGCGCGGTATTTCCCTAAACAGAAGACTCCAAAAATACTGCCGTCTCATAATATTATTGCCAAAAACAATCAAAGGATTTTGATCTTATTGGGTTTTCGCATCTTTTCCAAAAAAACACAACCACTGATACAAAATAAAATCGAAAAATTAACACGTCAATTAAACAAACCCATCATTATCTTCCAAGAATTACTGCTTTATTTAGAACAGTCTAAGATCGTATTTCCACAGTATACAACGCTGCAGGATATATTGGGTAAAGCCATTGTGGCAGAAGAAGAGCGATTGTGTGCGCTGGTGTTGGAGGGGATCACACCAAAGATAGCCAATTTACTCGAAAACCTCTTTACACTGAAAGACGACAAAAACACTTATGATCTAACGGCCTTAAAGCGATATCCTAAAAATTTCAGTTTCAAAAACATACAAGCCGAGTTAGAAAAGCATAAAAAATACTACCCAATTTACCAATATGCTAAAAAGTTCTTGCCCACGCTGGGGATCTCTAGGCAAAACATCATTTACTACTCTTCTTTGGTTGAACACTACCAAGTACAATCTTTAAACCGTTTTTTACCTGGAAAAAGAAGATTATATTTAATGTGCTATGCCTATCACCGTTTTCAAGTGATGAACGATCAGCTTATACAAACCCTAATTCATTATGTAAATACGTATAAAGAAGACGCCAAAACCTATGCCACATTGCAATCAAACGAACGGGGTAAAAATATTCGGGAAACGCATGGAGAACAGACAAAAAAGCTATTGTATTTTTATAGAGATAAAAAGCTCGGATCTCTTGTCTTTAGGGAGGTTCAAGAAAAGGCAATCCGCATTTTACCCGATGATAAAATCGTTATCGTAGGCGAATACATGGTTGGCAGCAAGGTAGATTTTAAACAATATGAGTGGGAATTTCATGGTAATAACTTTCAAGCTATGATCAAAAACCTACGACCTTTGATCAAAGTTATTACCTTTCAAGCATCCGCCCGTCATAAAAGCGTATTGGAAGGCGTTAAATTTATTCAGTCGGTTTTCCGACAAGGGAAATCGTTATCAGATGTCAAAACAGAAGATTTTCCGATTCACACCATTCCCATCAATTTAAAGAAATATTTATTAAGATCAAAAGAAAAATCTGAACGAAAAATTAAGAGAAAAAATCCTGTTTATCCTTATCGATATGAGTTTTATATCTGCGAACAATTGAAAAAGTTGATAGAGTCCAATACAGTCTATTCCAATGATACCACACAATACAAAAGCTTCTCCTCCGATTTGGGGATTAAAGGCTGGACTAAAAATAAAAAGGCTATTTTAGCCGAATGTGAGTTGCCGCGCCTTAATAGACCCATGGAAGAAATCTTAAAAGAACTCAAAGAAGAATTAGAGTTCTTAATTATCTCGGTGAACGAACGGATTTCAAACGGGGAAAATAAAGCAGTCAAAATTAAGGGGAAAGCTAAAGATCGCACTTGGACTTTACCGTATGAAAAGAAAAATAAGGAATACAACAATCCCTTCTATGATAAATTGCCACCCATTAGTCTTAGCAACCTATTAGACTTTGTCGAGGAAAAATGTGGCTTTATGGAAGCGTTTACGAATAAAATACCGCATTATGCCAAAAGCCAATCCGATCTCAAGGGTATCAAAGCCTGTATCATTGCAAATGCCACAAGTCTTGGCATTTTTAAGATGGGAGGTTCTTCTGATTTGTCCTACAATTTCTTATCAAACATAGAACACAACCATATTCGCCTGGAGACCTTAAGAGAAGCAAATGATATCATTAACCGAAAAACGGCAGAGCTACCCATTTTTAAACGCTATAATCTGATTGAAAACATCCTGCATGGTAGTGCCGATGGGCAAAAAATTAAAACTCGACGTCAGACCTTTAATGCGCGTCACTCGTCAAAATACTATGGGTTGGAGAAAGGGATGGCGCCATACTCATTGATTTTAAACCATATGGCCGCCAATGCTTTATCCAAAGGTCCCCACGAACATGAAGGCCATTATTTATGGGACTTGTATTTTAATAATACCTCGAATATCGATCCAGATCGGATATCAACGGATACGGAAGGCAGCAATCTGGTTAATTTTGTTCCCTTTTATTTCAAGGGAGTTGATTACGCACCTTGTTATAGAACGCTCAGCCAAAAAACAAAAAAACTATATGGATTTAAACCACTCAATGCTTATGATCAAAATTATTTAATTCGCCCCTCTCACAAAGCCAATGAAAAAAATATCCTTGAAGAAGAGTCTCATATTCAGGCAATTATGATTTCCCTGGTGAATAAAGAAAACGCACTCAGTGTGATTATCAAAAAGCTATGCGCACATCAACGAAAAAGCAAAACCAAAGAGGCGCTCTGGGATCTTAACAATATTTTACAAAGCATTTATCTGCTAAAATACATCGACGACCCACAGTTGAGACAAACGGTTCGTGCAGCACTGAATCGAGGGGAAGCTTATCATGCTTTACGCCGAAAGATAGGTGAAACCAACGGGCTGGGTTTTAGAGGGGCGTCGGATTTAGAGGTGGCCATTTGGAATGAATGTGCACGACTGGTGTGTAATGCCATTATCTTTTATAATGCTTCCTTGTTGTCGAGTTTGATGGAAATGAAAGAGCTGGAGGGCGATTTAGAGGCAGTTGCGTTTATTTGTGGCTTATCTCCTGCGGCTTGTCAGCATTTAATACTCACAGGGCGTTATGAATTTAACAAAGATGGTTCGCCCATTGACATGGCTACAATGCTGGAATTGATGAAAAAAATACTGAAGAAGCATGTCAAAATGGGTCAATTTTAGTCCATACTTAAATTTAAAATCCCTATGTTTATAGTGTGAAAAGAATCAAAAAGCATCTAGGGTGGTGAATATTGGGGAGTGCTTATGGAACCCCAAGATCAAAAAGATGGGTTGCTAAGGCTTCACCATAATTTCCGGTTGCCTCCATGCAAACGTGTAAAAATTGCATTCCTTTCTGTTTAAGCCAATCAACCAAAT
>DAORSV010000076.1:2811-5435 GCA_035443705.1 Gammaproteobacteria bacterium | reverse complement strand
TCAGTTATTGAGGTTTTTCTTTTTTTAGTCTATCGTAACCATAGTTACGGTAACCGTGGTTACGTTATATGAAATTTTATAATCGCTCGGAAGAGCTTAAAGTGCTCGACCAAAATGTCATCCTACAAAAAAATTCTCCTTTTTTAAACGAAGGCAAAAACCTATTAATTGAGGAATTTGGGCGTGATTATTTAACGTATTTTACCATCTTGGAGCTCATCTCTCTTGGAAAAACGTCTCGAACAGAAATGGAATCTTTATTAGGAAAAGATATCGGTGGATATTTACAACGCTTAGAATCCGATTACGCTATTGTTACGCGACATCGTCCTATTCATGCAAAACCCAACACCAAAAATCAAAAATTTAAGATTACCGACAATTTTTTAAATTTTTGGTTCCGGTTTATTTACCGTCATCAAACTGCAATTGAAATTGATAATTTTTCATATATTAAAAAAATTATCAAACGAGATTACTCAACTTATTGTGGTCCTATTTTAGAACGTTTCTTTCAAAATCTACTGGCTGAAACAAGACAATTTAATCGAATCGGTTCTTATTGGGAAAAGGGCAATCAAAACGAAATCAACATCGTTGCCATTAATGATATGGAAAAGAAAATTTTAATTGGTGAAACAAAATTAAACAAATCGAAAATTAGCTTAAAAACGCTTAGGGTGCGAGCAGAACCCTTATTAAAAGAGTTTCCTAATTATACGCCCACTTTTTTACCTTTAAGCATTGAAGATGCAACATCCCCTTTTTAAGGCTCAGCGGATCCACGCGCACAGAGGTATTCTCTCGTATTTTGACCTTGTGTTATGCCGAAATGACTTGAGCTCGCAATAACGTTCATATTGTTACGCATAGGGGCAAGAAGCCTAGGAACATCTCCTTCCTCTTGATTTAAAAGCGTATTTGCACTTACACTCCTCGGCGACAATGCCTTTTGTAATTCACCAAGATGAAAAACAAAATCATCTTGCTTTGTTTCTAAATTAATTTTTTGAAACGCTAAATCATTTTTTAATTCAGCGCGAAACAATATCTGTGCGCTTGGAATCTTAATGTTACCGTATTGTTCTTTTCCATAAGTTGCATCTACATACTCCCAAGGAACAAACGTATTACCAAGGCCTATAATCTCTCCTTCATATTGATAAGAAGCATCTGTACTTTCCAGCGTAACCAAAGTGACATTGAGCTTTTGAGCACGTATTATCGCAAATCGAACAAGTGCCTCGTAAAGATCTCTGCGAATGGTTTCCGGATATATTTCTTCCAAAAATAAAACAGGTACATTATTTTGAGAATCCCATAAAAGTCTTAGTATACAACGTGCTACCGTAACCCCATCTGCGTTTTGAATGGCTAACATTCTATTTTTGCCATCCATGACATATGCCATTAAACACTTATTGAGATCAGGATTACCATCAACTGACTGACAACTACCTTCTACATCTGTACCCGCCATAAACAACGACCAAAAATGATCGGTATCTACTATTTTCCAACCTGTCCAATCTTGAACACCAGGCGTTTTTCGAGCACTTTTCAACCCCTTCACCAATCCATCAATATCATGTTTGAATTGATTCACTGTGTTGTTCTGAGATTCTAGTGCTTTTCTCATTCTACTTAAAATTTTAAGGGGTTCTGCATAAGATTTGCTTTCAACCCTAGAAACTTCCAATAACTGAATGCATTCATACTGTACAATGGCGTGTTGTTTTTTAGAATTCCCCGCCGTCGTATTTCCGCCTTGGAATTGCGACATCAATTCTTGAGCCGCTGCACGTCTTTGCTGCCTTTCATCATCATTTGATGCGTTTAGGTATTGTTTTAATAAACCGTAAAAATTTGGATCTACATGCTGATGACCAAATATCTTTTTTTCTAAAAATTCACGAAAGTTCGGCTCGTAAGGTTTAAAAGTGAGATTATGATCTTTTACAAAAGTGGCCAGATCACACGATTCTCCTTTAATCCAATCCGCTTTAAGCGCGTCTCTTCCTGAAAAAATGGTTGTAAGGTGTTGGTTGTCGGCTCTATTATAACGCTGAGCATAAAATTCCGAGCTGTTATCCGACAACACTTGCTTTATAAAATCTTTAAATAAAGACATTAACTGATCAGCTGCTTCTTCTTTTAGCGTCTTAATTTTAGAAAAGTATGTTAAGAGAGAAGCTTCATTATGGCATTTGGAAAAAGCGCTGTTATACAATAAAATTTCTGATTCTGATAAAGCAAATAATTTCTTCAAAACAGCTCGTGCTTGACGCGTAAAATTATGCTGCTCCAGCCCTCTAAAATCTGCTAATTGTCCGAGCATTGCCAGTCCTTGCAGCATGATTAAATGAGAGGTTCGTTGATTAAAATCCCGTGTCTTATAAAAAAGGTTTAAATCATCCAATGCCCGCCTCTGGAACGTATGGAAATCCGTTTTGCTAAGCCGTCCCTTCGGAAGATATGCTTTTATTTTTTCTAAAATTTCCGATTCAAATTCCTGCTTTAAATCTTCCCACAATTTGTCAATCTCTGTTTTTCCAAAACTTATGTGACTCTCGTCATATATACCTTTTACTCTTGCATCGACAGCAGCTAATCCCGTTTCAAGC
>DAORSV010000076.1:0-2711 GCA_035443705.1 Gammaproteobacteria bacterium | reverse complement strand
GTCGTGTCTTCTGAAGTCGCTAAAATTGCAGACACTAAGCTTCTAAAATGACGACCATAATACGTACTAAAAGACACCTCTTCAAGCAACGTTTTAATTTCTGTAACACATTTTTCTTGCTCCACCGCGTCCTGCTCTTGAGACAGTATTTTGCACAAAGCCAAGGTGGGCAACAATGCATCCAATGAACAGCCTTCGACAAGCGAAAAATAACGTTTTTTATCATCTAAGCAGGCATCTTCAAAAAAGAAAGCACTTAATGCATAACGCAATTTTGGTGATGCAAAATTTAAAATTTCTTTTAGCACATTGTTAAAAGTGCGTGTTACATCCAGCTTTTTGTTGCCTCTTTTTTTGCTAGTGGCTATTTGGTTAGCTGGGTTTTTATTGTCCGGGCTTTCATGACAGAGCTCCCTGAGTTTAGGTTCCATTAAAATTCTGGCGCAAGCCCAAGAAAACCATACTGTCATATTGATTAAGGGAAGCGTGCTTTCCGCGTCCTCTTTGTAGGTTAACAAGTTTTGCAGGGTAGATTGAATAAATGACGTTCTGGGTGCATCGCTCTCGCACGCATGCTTTTGATCGATAGTGGGGTCGGGAAAATAAGTTTCAAACAAATGTTTTAGTGCGGGCAATGTATACGTTTTGATTCTTGTCGCTACTATTTCATCATCTTCTTCAATGTCTGTAACAGAAAGCTCTCGTCGGGGCTCAGGTGATGCATTTGACAAACGAACAGGCTCGTTATCTTCAGTTTCAACTTTTAACGTTTGTACTTGCTCCTCTAAGAAAACATTTTTCCACGCTCCAAGAATTTTGATTGCCGGATCATTTGATGTCAAAACATTAAAAACCTCTAAACCTTGAAAGAGTTCTCGCTCGTGTTGACAAGCGTATAAAAAAATATCTAATTTGTGAATAGGTTCTAATTTAGTATTTTTACTCAACTGCAATAGTATGTAACATAATTGCCTCGTCATACTTAATGCTATCATTTTTCTTATAAGAGAAACCGTTCTTTTGGCGCTTAAGGGAAGATTCAAAAATCTCGCTATTACGCCTTCACAGTTACCACTTTCACCTGTATCTACAGTTGCATTTTCTGAAATAATATCTTCTAAAACAGGTAGAATTTGTTCCTCTACCAACCCAAAATCGTCTGTACTATCGGCAGCAATCTCAGTGGGAGTTGGTTCTATTTGATATCTGAATACTGAGCGATAATAAAATTCAACGAGCTGTTGTTTTTGGCTCAGTTCTAAACTATTAGCGAATGCCATGAATGCGACAGTGTTTGACACATCATTCAGGCTCGGGTTCGTTGAAAACCACCTTACAAAAGTTCTATTTTGAAAGGCATGTTTGACGCGCAACATAAAATCAACACCCAAAAAATGCAGCTCATTATTACTGAGATCAATCTCTTTTGCATGACAGTGTGCTAATAACTGCAGCCCTTCAAAAAGCGTTTCTGACGTAAAAACATTCAATCTATTGTTGCTTAAATCAACAATGCGCAAGCCTTCTTTTTTAGACAACGCTTCTAAAATCTCAAAAAAAGACTTCTCGTCACTCGCTGTCAAATTGTTACCTACAAAACTATAATTATTCATTGAAGGGTTATTTAATAATTTAAAAAATAAAGCAACCCTTGTCAGTCCATGTGTTGACCTTTGTTGTTCAACGACTTGCAAAGTAGTACCTGTTGGAAATTTTAGCTGGTTAACCATCGAAGCGAGAAGTTCCAACTCTCTCGACGTTTGCTTGTCTAATTCAATAATGCCTTTTGGATACTTCATGAGCATCAATATGCGATTTAATAAATCTGTAGATTCTTGAAGGTTATCTTCAGTCATCGATATTAAAGATAACTTTATTTTTTCAAACCCTGCGATGTCTGCACGACTTTCTAGCACACTTAAAAAGCTATTCAATTCAGAATTATTTTCTTGAAGACAGGGGAAGAGTTCACGAAGCCTATTGAGTGCCGAGTCGTTATTATACGCAAAACTTTTTAAAAATTTCCTTGCTGCATTTTTAATCCATTCGGAATCGAGATCGCGCAAGCAGGGATTGTTTGTTACTAAATCATATAATTCAGGCAGTGCCTCTGGTGTCTCATCAAAGCATTCCATGATTATTTGTTTAATTTCCGCCTCTGAAAACCAATTTTTCAACTCAAAAATCTGAGCGGTCGCACTCACAATATAACTTATAGATCTTTTCAGATGACTGTTAACCTGTGAAGTAAAAAACTGCTTTCTTTCTGAATGCGTCCAAGCATTTAATACGGTTGCAAAATCTTCTATAGAGGTATCTGAACCTCCAATTTCCACATTTGTTTTATGACCAAATTTTTCTAACAATTCATTTATAAAGCCAAACCCAAACTTAACCAAGCCGTTATTTTTCAAAATTAATAATGTTAACGAGGCATTTTCCGATAAATGGTTTAACCCCTTATAAAGAACCCCCGAGCCAAGATTTGATAATTGATTATTATCTAAACACAATCCTAAAATGCGCTTATCTGCTGCAATTTTCTCGATAAAATCAATAAAATGAACGGCGTCACTTTTATTGTTACCTAGTGAACCGTCTACTGAAGCGCAAGTTACCTTGCAGGAAAACATTATACACTCATATACTAGACGCATAAAATTAAATAATTTATCAACGTCCTGAGGACGATTAGGAACGGTTATAATGAG
>DAORSV010000075.1:0-5623 GCA_035443705.1 Gammaproteobacteria bacterium | reverse complement strand
GGGAATTATCATATGATAAATTTAGCTAACGGTTAATTTAGTTCAATGTTGGATTTGCCACGTCAAACAGACTCTTTAAAACAAGTCGAGGCAGCTTATTCCTTATTAATGACTGATTATGAAGCAGCTTTGAGGAAAATTCAAAGTTTGGACGCTAAAGTTTTTAGTCTTGAAGAAGAAATCACTCGCCTAAAAGAACAAATAAAGTTAATGCAGCATCAACGGTTTGGCAAAAAATCTGAAATTAATTTAGGAGAACCTATTGCGAATGCTGACAGCCTATTACATATCGCTGGCTATACGCGAAAACGAGGTATTAAATCGCGTGGTCGTCTCATTGATACAAGCCAATTACCTCGGTATCAGTTTTATCATGATTTGCCAGAAGAACATAAAAAATGTCGAGTTTGCGACCATCTGTTAGAAAGAATAGATAAAGAAACTTCAGAACAACTAGAAGTATTACCTTTAAAGCTTTATGTCGCAGAGCACGTCCGGTATAAATATACTTGCCGTTGTTGCGCAACGCTTATCATGGCGCCTAAACCTAAAGCACCCATTCCAAAAGCATTAGCAGGTGGAAGCTTAATTACTGAAATTATTATTAATAAGTATCAATCTCATTTGCCCTTATACAGGCAATCTAAAATTCTAGCCAGCTATAATATACTCATTCCAGATAATACTTTGGGTTCCTGGGTTTCAGAAGCAGGTTCTGGATTGATGCCGGTTTACGAAGCTTATTGGCAAGCTGTCCTTGAGGCTTCTTATATGCAAGTCGATGAAACGCCTGTCAAAATACTTAAACCGCAAAAGAAAGGTTATTTGTGGACTTATTTTGCACCCCATATTGGTAAAGGGTTAGTTGTCTTTGAGCTCAGTTTAACTCGCAGCAGCACTGTCCCTGAAAATCGATTAATTAATTTTAAAGGCTTATTGCAAACGGATGGATATGCAGGTTATTCCAATCTTCGAAAACAAAAACGCATTACCGGTTTTGGCTGCATGACCCATGCCCGTCGCAAATTTGATGCCGTTCTTAAAATCACTAAAAACAAAAATGGTATTGCTAATGAAGTGATTCAACGTTTAAAGCCAGTATATGCATTGGAAGAAAAAATGCGGAAAATGAAGCTAAACTTTCATACGCGCAAACGTTTAAGACAAAAGCAATCTTGGCCTTTATTAAAAGCATTACATTCTTGGTTAAAACAAAATGCAACTAAAGTGCCCGCTAAAAGCAAATTGGCAGAAGCAGTACAATATACCTTAAATCAATGGGTTTATATAATCCGGTATTTACGCCATGGTTCCGTTGAGATAGATACGAATTGGGTTGAAAATCAGGAGAGACCGGTAGCACTAGGCCGCCGTAACTGGTTGTTCTTTGGTCATGAAGAAAGTGGTACTATTCATGCATTGTGGTATAGCCTAGTTCTTTCGGCCATTATTAATGGCTTAAACCCCAGGGTTTACATACATTTTTTGTTGACTAAAATTCACCATATTAGAGCAAAAACTATCGATCCGATGACTTTATTGCCGCATAAAATTGATTTGGCTCAGCTAAAAGCATTTGCTGAAGAACAGATCGTGCTTGCTAAAGCAGTATTAAACACTTCTTAATTTAGAAGGTGGTATTTTCAAGGGCATACAGATGATCTTGCGACCATCCCTCCCAATCGCTTGGGTTCAGTACAAAGTTACCGTTCTCTAGCTGTTGCAAGATTTGTCATTATTGTACGTAGGTTTAGGTGATCACTCTAGGCCGGGTAGTTGTTGTGTTACGATGGTATAAGTAGATGAATGCCATTCACGCTACCTTTGCCATTTTGGCCACAGGGTGGGGTTTCCCCAGCCATTCCCCTGTTTTAATGTGACGACCCATACGTGATTTCACATTACATTCACCATGCCTACTTTTCCCTAGCATTTACCCGACTTTGGCTGTCAGGAAGAAGCTATCTTACGAATCGCTTCCCGCGTGTTAACGCTTCACTACGTTTCAGGAGTGCTGCTTTATTCAACTCCCTGGGTTCGTCTGGTAACACAGACGGCCTTCTGTACAAGGCAACTCGCAACAGCGACGAACGGTCGCACTCAACTATAATTACCGTTCGGTCATTATTATTGTCGCTAATCAGTCCTAGGAGGATATCCGGCCTTGCTTGCCTTCTCATCCAAATGCCCCTGGATGATTTAATCACTTTTCAGCGATTAATTCCAAGATACAAGGCTTTGCCGTTACAGTATATAATTTTAATATAATTTTAATTGTTAAAACTCTTTAAAAATGTCCCCTATTTGGACTCGTTAGAAATGTCACCCATCAGTTAGATAAATTATACCAACTTTGTTATGTGATTTGAAAGTCGACGGGGGTAGGGCGTTGAGAATCGTCGTGGCAAGCCTTATCTACACGCCCCGTTGAGCCAATTGGCTGTGCTTTTTTTTCAAATTTAATGGCTTGGGAGCGTGCCCAAGGACGTTTCCAAGGATGTTGCTCTGATTGGCTCCTAGCTGCTTGAAATGGCAAATGTATATTTTGAACCTTTGTTATTTTGCTCGGCTTTTCAGACAATAATTCAATTTCTAAGCGTTCTTTCTGATAGTAAGCACTGATTTCTTCGTTTAAATGCCGTCGAACATATAATTCCATTCTAGGGCGAAGGCCGCAACTCGTTTTTCTGACTTGGTAATAATTTCCCTCAAAACTAAACGTCCAATCATTTAGCAGTTTTCGTGTGTATTCCCAACATAATATTTGATTTAAATCTAAGGAACCAATAGCTCTGTGTGCAGATTCGGCAATCCGAGGAGGTTTCTCAAAACGTTTATTTAACCCATCTACAAAGCCTGCTTCTAAAAGCCCATTCGCCTTACCGATTGTAACAATGTTTTGCAGCTTTAATTCCTTAACCAGACGGTCTTGATAAACGGCATGGTTCCTCTCCACCCGGCCTTTTGCTTGCGGGGAATAGGCTTTAATAACCCGGATACCCAGCTTTTTACAAGCCGCTTGTAGATAGCTATAACCGCCCTCTTTAGGAGAGACGTAGACTGCCTTCAAATCGACGTATAAAGCTAATGGAATGCCATAACGTTCAATCCAACTCCATAACAGCCTGAAAACACCCGCTGTCGTTTCGCCTTCTTCTAATCGAGAGAGTGTTTTGCCAGTTGCATCATCGACCATATTGATTAAACAGGTTAATTTCCCTTCCGAAAACCAATCGTGAATAGAACCATCTATTTGTATCAATTCTCCAAATTGTGCACGTCTTTCTCTTCTTTGACGATAAGCCTGACGCTGCCTTTTTTGGCTCCAGATGCCTTTCGCAAGTAACCAACGCCTTAGTGTTTCATGATCTACTTTAAAACCCTCCTCTAATAGCTTTTCTGCTGCTAACGTAGGACCAAACCCTTCATAACGTTGTTGGTATCGTTCAATAATAAGTGTTTTATGGGAATGCTGACGATTGGCTAGACGACCACGACTTCGATGAATTAATCCGGCGTCGCCCATCGTGCAATAGCGTTTGTAAATCCGCTTGACCTGCCTATAGCTTAAATCTATTTGCTCTGAGACCTTTTTTAAGGTCAATTGTTGTCTTTTTACCATTTCCAATAGTGCCTTTAATTGCCTCTCTTGCTCACTCATGTTCAAACATCCCATGATTAATTGCCTCTACGAACCGAATTAATCGATCATAAAGGTAAGTTAGTGCTCAAAAAGGGGACATTTTTAATGAGTTTTCAAGGGGACGTTTTCAAAGAGTTACGACATTAATATAATTTTAATTTGACTATTTGATTTAAAATGGGCATCCTGAGATTTGTAATAATTGATATATGGGTAACACTAACTGTATTTGTTATGCTTTAATCAAAACATAAGCATAATTAATTGTGTAGTACCTTACCAAAAAAACTGATTAAATTAAGGAGTTAATTAATGCTGACTAGCAAAACACAAAAAACAACACTTTTAGAAACAAAGAATGCACTAGATGGCCTTACACCGCTTTTTATGGCTGCTTTCGCGGGTGATGCCACAGCTACCAGAGCGTTATTGGAGTCAGGCGCAAACGCAAGTATTAGGACGCCATCGGGAACGGCACTAGAGCAAGCCAGGCGTGGCCAAGAACCTAGCCATCGAGAGGTTGTTAGGTTATTAGAAGAGCATTTAAAACAATATCCTAATGGGATGAGACCCGAACTGAATCCGCCAGAACAAAAAAATCCTCCTTTATTAGCTAATTTTAATCGCACCACTCCACTTCTTACCAATGAGAAATTTGAAACCTATTATGAAAGGCGCTATTCAGGTCGACCTATTACAGAAGTAATGGCTGATCTTGATAGAATTCTAGACATAAAAAATTTTTTTGATAAAGATCATGAACACCTAGTTTGTTTTGCAATTAGTAAAACGCATATAAATCTTCTAACTTATTTACTTGATAGATGCGGCTCTAATTTAATTATTCATTCATCATTAAAATATACCCCTTTAACGTACTGTGCTAAATATGGAAATGCTGAATGCTTTGATATTATTTTTGCTCGTAAAGACATTAATTTACTTGCAAAGGACCATAGTGGTTGGAATACTTTACACCATCTAGTAAATCGCAATAAAATTCGCCAAGCAAAAATGTTAATGGAAAGATTAACACCAAGCGATTTATTGTTAAGAACAGGTAAAGGAATTTTGTCTGGTTTAGAAACAGTTCTTCATTTAGCAGCTATGGGAGGATACGGTCCTTTAGCAATTAATTTATGCGAAAAAGCAGGAAATTCTTTATTAACAATTGTTGATCAAAAAGGACAAATACCCATTCATGAAGCAATAAAAAAACATGATTTGAACATGGTGAAAATTCTTCTCATTATGGGAACCGATCCCGATTTTAAATTAAATGGAAAAACTTGTTATCAATTTGCCCAAGAAAAATTTATTGCGATTAAAGAAGATGCTAGCGAAGCTGATAAAAAACTAAATGCAAGAGCCGTACTAACAGAGTTACATGCATTTAGAGATAGTCCCGTTGAATATAGAAGGCAACCCTTTCCATTCGGCGGAGATTATAGTGAACATACTGTCTTAACTGCAAAATGTAGCTTGATGTAAGAGAGCATAAAATAGAATTTGGTGGTCTGTTTCCTTGGAAAAGTTGTTAAAGACTTAAAAACTTACAGCTTTAGCTAATAGCTTTCCAAGGAACTTCTCCTAAATCTCCACCTAAAATCGATTTTAACAAAAGTTTCTTGCTAGATATGATGGAGTGGTATACGGCACTCTGCTATCCACACATGTTGAGTGCGCTATCATTTGGCTTCTTGAAGTGTCACCTCGGGTTTTACGATAACAATAGGTATGATTTTTACTCCTAAATATTGACGGGTTTATTTAGTATACTCTAATCTTCCCCTATTAGAATATTTTGAAAATTAAATTTATTGTAAGGTGAACCTATCGCAAAGATTCACCCTTTTAATCTTCCATGTTTATAAAATATATTGGCTCTATGAAGAATAGAGCCGAAATTCTGAAGAAGTGGTTGACTGCTGGATATTGGGAAAAACGAAAATGGTATCCTACGGAAGCCGGAACCCCGCA
>DAORSV010000074.1:0-6190 GCA_035443705.1 Gammaproteobacteria bacterium | reverse complement strand
AAGGTGAAATTTTCGTCTATCATATTCGGATTTCCGCAAAGATAGATGATGTCGTTTTCGGGATTTAAAGCGAGTTCGTCAAACACAGCTTGTACACGTCCTAAACGCTCAAAAGACGCTGAGTTTTCTGAAGGGCGATTACCTCGATCCGCCCCTACTTGGCTATAACAGGCATAAAATTTAAATTGTGATTGTTGCTTTTCAAATTGTGCGAATTCTTCACCAAACAATAATTCTTTTGGGTTTCTAACGCCTAAAACCAGGGCAACATTCAGTTCTGGATGCGCATTTTCGAAACGATCTTGGATCTCTTTTAACATCGAGCGATAAGGTGCTACTCCCGTACCTGTGCCAATTAAGACATAGCGTATCGGGCGTTCTTCTTTAAGTGTAAACAGGCCAAAAGGACCGCTGGCGGAGACCGCGTCGCCGGGCTGTAGCCCAAACAGCAGTTTAGTTGCGACTCCCCCTTCAACATAGGCACAAGCGAGCTCGACCGTATCATCACCTGGCGCATTCGCGATACTATAGCTTCGATGCAAAACTTTGTTAGGACCTTCAATATTCAAGGTGATAAATTGTCCCGCCTTAAAGCGGATGGGTTGTTTGTCTTCGGGCACAAACCCCAGATGCTGAATCATCGGTGTAATGCGTTTGGTCCACTGTACGATAAGGCGTCGCGTTGGATGTGCCATAAAATGTGTTTTACCTTTAGAAGTTCAATTTAGCGCCAATAATACAATGTATTTAAGTCATATCATAGCTAAGATAGCTAAGAAAATCTGAAAATACTTTATAATAATTTAACTAACTATGCCGATGGCTCTGGATACAAGGTGTAGATTGACATTAAGGGCATCAATCCAGTAACATCAGGCACTTGTCAATTTCGCAATTTCTATCATATGAGGTAAGAATACCATGGCCGTTCAAAAAAGCCGCCGATCACGTTCTACACGCGGTATGCGTCGATCACACGATAAATTGTCTGCATCTACTTTATCGATAGAAGTAGAGTCTGGAGAAGTGCACAAACGCCATCATATATCGCCTAAAGGTTACTACAAAGGGCGACAAATTGTGGTTCCGCGTGTTAAAAAATCTGTTAACGAAGATGATCTAAACGCTAACACTGAAGCAACAGGATAAAAAAACATGGCCTCAATCTGCATTGCATTGGATGCAATGGGAGGCGACCATGGGCCCCGCGTGATTGTACCTGCGGCAGTGGACGCTCTAACCGCCTACCCGAACTTACAATTAATTTTGGTCGGAAACCGAAATGTATTGGAAGAAGCGCTTCGCACCTGTGGCGGTTTTAATCATTCGCGCTTACAGATCCGTGAAGCCTCTCAAGTGGTTAATATGGGCGATTCGCCTGCAGAAGCGCTTCGACATAAGCGTGATTCTTCTTTACGCGTTGCGATTAATTTGGTGAAAGAGGGCGTGGCAGAGGCGTGTGTGAGTGCCGGGAATACCGGTGCATTAATGGCAACCGCACGCTTTGTGTTAAAAATGTTGCCCGGTGTCGATAGACCCGCGATCACGTATTCCTTACCCACCATGAAAGGCCATGTGCATATGTTAGATCTGGGGGCAAATGTCAATTGTTTACCAGAAGATTTACTTCAATTCGCCATTATGGGGTCTGTTTTAGCACGTGCTATCGATAACAATTTAAATCCCACGGTGGGATTACTGAATGTCGGTTCGGAGGCCATTAAGGGCAGCGAACAAGTCAAGAAAGCCGCAGCATTATTAACGAATAATCAACGTGATATTAATTATATTGGTTTTGTAGAGGGCGATGATATCTACAAAGGCACCGCAGATGTTGTTGTGTGTGACGGATTTGTAGGTAATGTTGCGCTAAAAACAAGCGAAGGGCTTGCAAAAATGGTTTTGAAAATGGCAAAAGAAGAATTTATGCGTTCGTGGTATGGTCGCCTGGCAGGATTTATCGCTTCACCTATTTTACGCGCGTTAACGAAGCGTTTAGATCCGAATCAATACAATGGTGCCAGTTTATTAGGGCTAAAAGGCATTGTTATTAAAAGCCATGGCAATGCAGAACAAAAAGCCTTTGGTATGGCCATTCGCGTTGCAATGTTAGAAGTCGAAAAAAATATTCCCGCAAGAATTCAAAAACAATTGGCGGTTCAGCTCGGACACATGGAAACCGCATGAATTATACGCGATTAGTTTCAACAGGTGCTTATTTACCTAAAACTACGCTTTCTAATACAGAACTTTCTAAAACCGTCGATACTTCGCATGAATGGATTGTCGATAGAACAGGCATCGAAAGTCGACACATTGCTTCCGCAGCAGAAACAACAACGATGATGGGAGCGAGCGCTGCAAAAGAAGCTTTAGAGTCAGCCGGTGTACGATCAGAAGATGTTGATATGATCGTTGTCGCAACCTGTACGCCCGATAAATTTTTTCCATCAACTGCCTGTTTAATTCAAGAAGCACTAGGGATCCCAAATTGCCCTGCGTTTGACATCAGTGCTGCTTGCAGCGGTTTTATGTATGGTTTAAGTGTGGTTGATCAGTTTGTGCGCTCTGGCATGGCAAAACGCGCTTTATTAATAGGTACCGAGGCTATGTCGCGGGTGCTGGATTGGCAAGATAGAAGAACCTGCGTTTTATTTGGCGATGGAGCAGGCGCTGTGTTATTTGAAGCCTCAGAAGCACCTGGTATTTTAAGCACGCATATTAGCGCGGATGGCAATCACAAAGACATTTTGTCTTTGGATAATCTTGAGGGTGCTTGTATTAAAATGGAGGGCGGCGCCGTATTTAAACACGCCGTTCGGCGTTTAGGTGAAATTGCGAGCAATATGCTTGCAGCGCATCAACTATCAATTGCAGATCTCGATTGGTTAGTGCCACATCAAGCCAATATTCGCATTATTAAAGCCACAGCAGATAAATTGGGTTTACCCATGGAAAAAGTGATTCTGACAGTCGCCAACCAAGGCAACACTTCTGCAGCCTCTGTGCCTTTGGCCTTAGATGAAGGAATTCGCAGCGGTAAGATTATCCGTGGGCAGCACATGTTGCTAGAGGCCTTTGGTGGTGGATTAACTTGGGGCAGTGCGTTGATTCGGTATTGATTTCGTGTATTTCTCTGTTATTAAACACAGTCACCGTTGACACCGAAAAAAGAACCCTATACCATCCCTCACTCGTAGATAGAGGAGAGTTATCTTTAGATTGCTGCTAAGAGCAATCATTAATCGTATGATGCAAAAAACCGCCTTTGTATTTCCAGGGCAAGGATCCCAATCTGTTGGCATGTTAGAAAACATTGCTTTGCAGCACCCAATTATCCAAGAAACCTTTAAAGAGGCATCAGAGGTCTTGGGCTACGACTTATGGGCTTTAAGCGCCCAGGGCCCTGCCGAGAAGCTGAATCAAACCGAATATACACAACCCGCTTTATTGACGGCTGGGGTTGCCATGTGGCGACTCGTAGAGATACTACGGGGTCAGGCTTTTATCTCATTTTTAGCGGGGCATAGCCTAGGCGAATATACAGCCTTAGTATGCAGCGAGGCATTAAGCTTCGGAGATGCCGTTCGGCTGGTCGCTCTTCGAGGTCGACTGATGCAAGAGGCGGTTAAAGAAGGCGAGGGCGCCATGGCGGCTATTCTGGGTCTAGAGAATGATGCTGTTAGAGTCATCTGTGAAAAAATGACAACGACAACCGAAACTGTTGCGCCTGCGAATTATAATACAATAGGACAAGTGGTTATCTCAGGTCATAAAACCGCCGTTCTAGGTGCGATAGAACGTGCAAAAGCAGCAGGTGCAAAACGAGCGCTTCTCTTACCTGTTAGTGTTCCGGCTCATTGTCTCCTGATGAAGCCCGCGACTGTTCGTCTACAAGAAGCACTAGCAGAAATCCCATTTAAATTGCCTCGAATTCCTGTTATACATAACGTCGATGTTGCGGTGCACGGATCCATAGATGAAATTCGTCAAGTATTGGTTGAACAACTTTATGAGCCTGTTCGATGGGTAGAGACAATCCAACTGATGGCATCAAAGGGTGTAAAAACAGTTTATGAATGCGGTCCAGGTGCGGTATTATCGGGCCTTAATAAACGCATTGATACAACACTCATTACCGAATCTCTGTCGTTATCTTTATCGAAATCGAAGGGAGAAGCCTTATGTCCGTAGCTGAACGCGTTGCCTTAGTCACAGGTGCCAGTCGTGGCATTGGCAAGGCCATCGCCTTGCGATTGGGAATGGATCCCTCGCTCACGATTATTGGCAGTTCAACAACGGAACAAGGTGCAGAAAACATTACACAATATTTAGAAGAAGCCAAAATTAAAGGCAAAGGCATCGCCATGGATATTGGTGTGCCCGAGAGTATTGAAGCAAGCATCGCATTGTTAAGCGAGAGTGTTGGAACCCCCTCTATTTTAGTGAATAATGCGGGCATCACCTCCGATAATCTTTTTTTACGCCTGAATATTGAGGAATGGTCTAAAGTCATTGATACCAATTTAACAGGGACCTATCGTTTAATTCATGCCTGCATTCGAACAATGATTAAACAACGGTTTGGTCGTGTCGTGAATATCAGTTCGGTAGTCGGTGTAACGGGTAATCCCGGTCAAACGAATTACGCTGCCTCTAAAGCGGGTATTATTGGCTTAAGCAAATCGTTAGCACGAGAAGTGGGTTCTAGAAATATTACAGTCAATGTTGTCGCGCCTGGTTTTATCGATACCGATATGACACGCATGCTAACAGAAGAACAACATGCAAAATTGATTGAACAAATTCCATTAAATCGCATGGGGCAGCCAGAAGATATTGCTCATGTTGTTGCATTTTTGGTTTCATCTCAAGCCGGATACATAACAGGGGAAACTCTGCATGTAAATGGCGGGATGTATATGTGTTAGTTTAACGTTAAGGAGTTTTGAATGAGTAATAAAATCGAAGATCGCGTTAAAGATATTATCGCGGAAAATTTAGGTGTAGACCAAGAAAAAGTTATACCTGAAGCTTCATTTGTTGAGGATCTGGGTGCTGATTCACTGGATACAGTAGAGCTGGTCATGGCATTGGAAGAGGCTTTCGATACAGAAATTCCAGATGAAGATGCTCAAAAACTATTAACTGTGAAAGATGCCATTGATTATGTGAATGCGCGTGCCGCAATCGAAACAAAGTAACAGAGGATCATCATCGTGTCTAAACGTCGAGTTGTAGTGACAGGGATGGGGATAATTTCCCCCATCGGCAACCAAATTGAACTTGCTTGGAAATCGCTGTTGGCCGGAAAAAGTGGTATTCGTTCGATCGATGCATTCGATACATCGGCATTCAGTACACAATTTGCGGGAACAGTTCTGGATTTTGATGTTTCTCAATTTATGTCGACGAAAGAAGCACGAAAATGCGATACCTTTATACAATACGGGGTTGCGGCAGCTGCAGAAGCGGTACGTAATTCCGGCTTGGAAAATTTTGACGCGTTAAATAAAGATCGTGTTGGGGTTTCAATTGGATCAGGGATTGGTGGACTTGGAACCATAGAAGCCAATCACCATTTATTATTGAATTCAGGACCAAAGAGAATTTCTCCTTTCTTTATTCCCGGTTCCATCATTAATATGATCTCTGGACATGTTTCTATCAACTATGGATTTAAAGGCCCCAATATGGCGGTTGCAACGGCTTGTACAACCGGCACGCACAGTATCGGCTTAGCCGCGCGTTTTATTGCATACGGTGATGCTGATGTGATGCTGGCGGGTGGTGCAGAATGCGCCAGCACGCCCTTGGGACTTGGCGGTTTTGCAGCCGCACGTGCGTTATCAACACGTAATGACGCTCCTGAAAAAGCGAGTCGTCCATGGGATCGTGACAGAGATGGGTTTGTATTAGGGGATGGTGCAGGTGTTTTGGTATTAGAGGAATACGAACACGCAAAAAAACGAGGCGCTGTTATTCTCGCAGAATTGACGGGTTTTGGGATGAGCGGTGATGCATTTCACATTACGCGGCCTTCTGAAGGTGGCGCAGGTGCAGTCGTTGCCATGCAAAATGCATTACACGATGCAAAATTAAATCCAGAACAGATACATTACGTTAATGCTCATGCAACCTCAACGCATGCGGGTGATAAAGAAGAAACCCTTGCCATGAAAACAGTATT
>DAORSV010000073.1:0-6488 GCA_035443705.1 Gammaproteobacteria bacterium | reverse complement strand
GAGCAGCTGACTCTTAATCAGCGGGTCGTTGGTTCGATCCCAACACGGCCCACCAGTTCCTCGTTTCGTCTCTCTCAGAATAATCCTGAACCTCAGTTTTCATTCAAGCCTAAATCTGCTAGAATGCTTCGCTTATACGAGCGAAAGTGGCGGAATTGGTAGACGCCCTGGATTTAGGTTCCAGTGGGGAAACCCGTGAGAGTTCGAGTCTCTCCTTTCGCACCACATCGGACACAATTTTTAGTCCCCAGCCATTAGCGTAAATTTAGAGGGGTTGATGTATGCAGGTTTCTGTTGAAAATACGAGTACTATAGGACGTCGGGTAACTGTTACGGTTCCAGCCGATCGTGTTCGTTTAGAAATAGTTAAACAGACTAAATCAGTGCAACAAAATGGAAAAATTGCGGGTTTTCGGCAGGGAAAAATGCCTGCAAAAATGATTCAAGATAAATTTGGTGCACAAATTCGAAACGAAGCAATCAGTAAAATTATCGAAACAACGTTGCCGAATGCACTTCTCGAAAATGCACTAGAGCCTGCGGGTCGTCCAGAAATCGAAGAAGTCAAAAATATGGCCGAAGTGGATAAAGATATTACGTATGTGGTGCGTTTTGAAATATATCCAGAAATTAATTTGCCTGATTTTAAAACCATTCAAGTCGAAAAATATGAGGTTGAAATTACCGAAGCCGATGTTGATAAGGCGATTTTGAATCTGCGTAATCAAATGGCAACGTGGACGGTTGTTACAAGACCTGCACAGATGGGTGATAAATTATTGGTGGATTATACCAGTACATTACAGGGTAAACCGTATGAAAATAATGCTGGCAAAGACGTTTCTGTAGAGTTGGGTAAAAACGTTTTTATTGAAGGCTTTGAATCCGGATTGTTAGGCGCGGTAACGGGTGAGACGCGAGAGTGCGAGCTTCATTTTCCAAAAGAATGGCGTATCGAAAAATTGGCAGGTCAACCTGTACACTTTAGCATTCAGGTGAAAGAGATCAGTGAACAGCACTTAGTTGAGCTGGACGAAGCCTTTGCGAATAAAATTGGCGCGACTGGATCTGATTTATCGGCCATTCGTGCGAAAATTCGAGGGAATCTCGAAAAACAAGTTGCACACGCTGTTCAAGAGACCATAAAAAATGCACTCTTATCTAAAATATTAACGTTAGTTGACTTGCCTTTACCTAAGGCATTGTTAGAAACAGAAATTGCCGCATTACATGAAGATTTGCATCGAAGAAATGGCAACCAAGCACAGGAGAGTTGTCATCATCATGGGCTAGAGGATGAGGCTAAACGACGCCTTGCCTTAAGTCTTATTTTGCAAAAAATAATTAAGTTAGAAAATTTAACACTAGATAATACGAAGGTTCGTCAGAAAATTTCTGAGATTGCAGGTTCTTTTGGCAACGCAGAATTCATAGAAAAGATGTATTATGAATCTGAAGAGTTGTTGGCTGGAATTCAAAATTCTGTGTTAGTTGAACAAGCAGTAAATTTGATTTTAGGACAAGCATCTTTGATTTCGAAACCTATCACGGTTGAGGATCTATTTAAATTGTAGAGACAGATCTATCATCAAAAAGGGGATTGCAAATGACAGATATTAAGGCAACAGGATTGGTACCGATTGTTATAGAACAGTCCGCTCGTGGCGAGCGTGCCTATGATATCTACTCACGGCTTCTAAAAGAACGCGTGATTTTTTTAGTGGGCCCTGTAGAAGACTATATGGCGAACTTAGTGATTGCCCAGATGCTATTTTTAGAATCAGAAAATCCAGATAAAGATATTTACTTATATATTAACTCGCCGGGTGGAGCCGTTACCGCTGGTATGGCGATTTATGACACCATGCAATTTGTGAAACCCGATATTAGCACTCTTTGTATAGGGCAGGCATGCAGTATGGGAGCACTCCTTTTGGCAAGTGGTGCAAAAACAAAGCGACGATCACTACCAAATTCACGGATTATGATCCATCAGCCCTTAGGTGGCTTTCAAGGGCAAGCGACTGATATCGAGATCCACACTAGGGAAATTTTAAAAGTCCGCCATACGCTGAATAAAATACTGGCTAAGCATACAGGCCAGAGTCTGGGGCGCCTTGAAAAAGATACCGATAGGGATAATTTTATGGGACCTGAAGAAGCATGTGAATACGGTCTTATTGATACGGTGATAACAGAAAGATAATCCTCTGAAACGTTAGCACTTTTTTCGCATTCAATCTTAATGAGGGCTTGAAAAGTGCTTTTGCCGCCCTTATGTTAGACAATAACGATCTTTTATGTGAGGTATCCCATGGGTGACAAGCAAAATGGCCGAAATGATGGGAAATTATTATATTGCTCATTCTGTGGTAAAAGCCAAAATGAAGTTAGAAAGCTTATTGCTGGTCCGTCTGTTTTTATTTGCGATGAATGTGTGGAATTGTGTAATGACATTATTCGTGAAGAAATAGAAGAAAAAGAAGGAGCGACGGTTACGACGAGGCTTCCAACACCCAAAGAAATTAATCGTATTTTGGATCAATATGTTATTGGGCAAACACATGCTAAAAAGGTACTTGCCGTTGCGGTTTATAATCACTATAAGCGTTTACAATCCGGGCTAAAATTAAAAGAAGATGATGTGGAGTTGAATAAAAGTAATATCTTGTTAGTTGGACCAACGGGTAGTGGTAAAACGCTGTTAGCAGAGACTTTAGCGCGTCTTTTGGATGTGCCTTTTACGATAGCGGATGCGACCACCTTAACAGAAGCCGGATATGTTGGTGAAGATGTTGAAAATATTATTCAGAAGTTACTGCAAAAATGTGAATACAATGTTGAAAAAGCGCAAACGGGAATTGTCTATATCGACGAAATCGATAAAATTTCGCGTAAATCAGAAAATCCATCGATTACACGTGATGTTTCGGGTGAAGGTGTTCAACAAGCTTTATTAAAGCTGATAGAAGGCACTATTGCTTCTGTTCCACCGCAAGGTGGACGAAAGCACCCGCAGCAAGAATTTTTACAAGTTGACACTTCGGGTATTTTATTTATTTGTGGTGGCGCATTCTCGGGTCTTGAGAAAATTATTCGTCAACGATCGGAGAAAGGGGGGATTGGGTTCTCGGCTGAGATTTCGAGCAAAGACGATCAAAAATCTTTAAGCGATAGCTTAAAGCAGGTGGAGCCTGAAGATTTAATTAAGTATGGTCTTATTCCAGAATTTGTAGGTCGGCTACCGATTGTCGCAACGCTAGAAGAATTAGATGAAAATGCCTTAGTTCAAATATTAACAGAGCCTAAGAACGCGTTAACAAAGCAATATCATAAGCTCTTCGAAATGGAAGGAATAGAAATTGAATTTAGAGAGAGTGCACTTAAAAAAGTGGCTCAAAAAGCGATGGAAAGAAAGACCGGTGCAAGAGGATTACGTTCTATTTTGGAATATGTCCTATTAGATACGATGTATGATCTGCCTTCTCTTGAAGATGTCTCGAAGGTTGTTATTGATGAATCTGTGGTGAATGGTGATTCAGAGCCATTGTTAATTTTTGAAAATACGAATAAGCCGGTTCGACAAGCCAACGAATAGAGGGATATATGAGCGAATTAACAGTGCTGCCGGTATTGCCATTAAGAGATGTGGTTGTTTACCCACATATGGTTATTCCTTTGTTTGTGGGTAGAAAAAAATCCATCGAAGCTCTTGAAGCTGCGGTTGAAAAATCCCGACATATTTTATTAACCGCTCAAAAAGAAGCTGTTGATGATTCTCCAACCGAGAAGAGTTTATACGTGATTGGAACCATCGCGAATATACTGCAATTATTGAAATTACCCGATGGTACTATAAAAGTGTTGGTAGAGGGAATTGAGCGTGGGCGGCTGATTGACTTTGTGCACACAGAACCTTTCTTTTTAGCTAATGTTGAATCAATTCCTGCTGTTGCTGTAGAAAATCAAGAAATAGAAGTCTTGATTCGTTCTTTATTGTCTCAGTTTGATCAATATGTCAAAGTCAGCAATAAGTTTTCATCAGAAGTTATCATGTCTCTGACGGGAATAGAAAATCCTGTGAGACTGGTGGATACAATAGCAGCGCATCTGCCCCTTAAAATACAAGATAAACAAAAAATTCTCGAAATATTAAACTTTAAAGATCGCATTCTTGAGCTCATACAAATGATAGAGTCTGAAGTAGAGCTGATGCAGATGGAAAAAAAGATCAGCGGTACTGTAAAGCGTCAGATTGAAAAAAACCAACGCGAATATTATTTAAATGAAAAAAGGAAAGCGATTGAAAAAGAACTCGGTGATTTAGGCGACGAAAGTGGTGGGAAGAATGATATTAAGGAATTGCTCGATAAAATTGAAGCTGCTGGGATGTCTAAAGAAGCTAAAATAGAGGCTTTGAAAGAAGTTGAAAAATTAAAAATGATGTCTCCACTTGCAGCAGAAGCGAATGTTTCTCGCAATTACATCGATTGGATGCTGGCAGTTCCTTGGAAGTATCGGACTAAAATTCGAGGAGATTTGTTGCGTGCAGAAGCCATTTTAAATAAAGATCATTATGGTCTAGAAAAAGTTAAAGAACGGTGTTTAGAATATTTGGCAGTGCAACTCCGTGTTCCAAAAATGAAGGGGCCTTTGTTATGTTTAGTGGGTCCTCCGGGTGTTGGTAAAACTTCTTTAGGTCAATCGCTGGCGCGCGCAACGGGGCGGAAATTTGTCAGAATGTCTTTAGGTGGCGTTAGGGACGAGGCAGAGATCCGAGGGCATCGGCGCACTTATATTGGGGCACTACCCGGAAAAATTCTTCAAAAATTGGCAAAAGTGAAAGTTAAAAATCCTTTGTTCTTATTGGATGAAATAGACAAAATGGCGATGGATTTTCGAGGTGATCCCGCCTCTGCGTTATTAGAAGTGTTAGATCCTGAACAAAATCACGCTTTTAATGATCACTATCTAGAAGTTGATTATGATTTATCCGATGTAATGTTTGTGGCAACTGCAAATTCACTGAATATTCCACTACCGCTTTTAGATCGTATGGAAGTGATACGATTGTCCGGCTATATCGAAGATGAGAAGCTTCATATTGCAGAACAGTATCTGATCCCGAAAGAGATGATAGCCAATGGATTGAAACCCAAGGAATTAAAGATAACAGATGAGGCTATTATTGATATTATTCGTTATTATACGCGTGAAGCAGGTGTTCGCAGTTTAGAGCGAGAAATCTCAAAGATTTGTCGTAAAGTTGTGAAAGATCTCTTATTATCAAAATCTGTGAAAGAAATGACAGTCGATGTTGATCGATTAGAACATTACTTAGGGGTTCGACGTTATCGTTTTGGACAAGCAGAAGCGCAAGATCAAATCGGACAAGTCATGGGGCTTGCATGGACAGAAGCTGGTGGAGAATTACTCACCATTGAGGCGATGGCGGTTCCTGGAAAAGGGAAAGTGACGAGTACAGGGAAACTCGGGAAAGTCATGCAAGAGTCAATTCAGGCAGCGATGACAGTGGTACGGAGTCGTGGAAATGTGTTGGGGATAGCGGATGATTTTTACGAAAAACACGATATTCATGTGCACGTTCCTGAGGGCGCGACGCCAAAGGATGGACCCAGTGCGGGAATTACGATGTGTACTGCATTGGTTTCGGTTCTCACGGGTATCCCTGTTCGTAAAGATGTGGCTATGACGGGCGAGATTACGCTTCGCGGACAAGTTTTGCCTATTGGCGGGTTAAAAGAAAAACTGCTGGCCGCCAGACGTGCCGGTATTCTAAATGTGATTATTCCGGACGAAAATAAGCCGGAATTATCAGAAATAGCAAAAGAAGTTTATGAAGGAATGACGATTCACGCCGTCCATTGGATAGATGAAGTGTTAGAGTTGGCATTGACGCGTCGGCCAACACCCAGCGATGTAAAGGCAGATATTCCGTCAAATAGTTTGCCTGTTAAACCGATTACTAAAGATCAAGTGCCTCCTGTGCACTAATGGGCTTTAAATAAATTTGACGGTTGGGTTCTATTGTTGGTATAAAACTTCCAGATTAGCGTGATGTGTAGCCTCACCGCATTCTATTTTTTAATGATTAAGGGGAGATTTATGAATAAAGGTCAGTTGGTTGATGCTCTAAGCTCTGCCGAAGATTTATCTAAGAGCAAAGCCGCATCTGTTGTAGATGCATTTTTAGATGTATTGACAAAGACCATGGCTACAGGCGAACAGGTTGCGATAGCAGGATTTGGGATATTTACTGTTAAGAAGCGCCCTGCACGTGTAGGACGTAACCCCAGAACAGGTGGTGATTTACAGATACCTGAAGCAATGGTTGTAGGTTTTAAAGCGGGGAAGGCTTTAAAAGACGCGGTGAATGAGAAGAAGAAAGAAGCGGCTTAAGTTAAGTGAATTAGGGTGCTTAGCTCAGTTGGTAGAGCGTCGCCCTTACAAGGCGAATGTCGGGGGTT
>DAORSV010000072.1:0-6680 GCA_035443705.1 Gammaproteobacteria bacterium | reverse complement strand
AACCATTGTTATTCCTATTACGAAAATTCTAAACACTATATTCATAAAGTCTCCTATCATTAAACTGCTTTAGCTTCATAATTCTTTCTAAACCTATTCCTTAGATCTGAAAGACTGCCACCCGTATAGATATCAGCGGCTTTAGCAATCATTCTGGTAGCGCCCCATAATCCACTACCAACGGCTCTTGTGCTGCCCCAAGCACTTTGCCCTGATTTAGAGGCAATAAACCCCAAACCACCTGTCATAGTTGCGCCCATAATGCCGGGAAGCAGTGAGTTATTGGGAGAGCCTGTTATTCCACCTGCTATTTTAGGGGCACAAAGTAAGAAGAAAATCGAGAAACAAGCGGTAATACCCATCGTAGACAAATTAGATATCATGTCTAACTCTGACACACTGGCTGGATTTGTAGCAGCCAGAACATTTTTGACAACAAATAACATTAACCCCATACACAACGCTGCTATCATCAAAACTAAAATAGAAGTAATAACCATTCGTATGGCACCAAGGGTATACGATCGCGTACTATCAAAAGCACAAGTCAAAATCAAAAAAGGCGCAATCGCGCTTAGGGCGGTTAAATCCAATATCATGGCAGCTAAATACAAAGCAAACAACGATAGAGTCATCACAAATACAATCATAATGCAAATTGATATGCCAGCCGCCAATATCCCCGATAAGAAACCAGCTTTGGAGCACACTTCAAAAAGAAGCTGCATCATTTCCCATATAACATTTTCAAAAACTTTCAGCATTTGTTCATTATTTGTGATTCTCTCTCGTGTAGCTCTGGGTGCCGCAGATATGACTGCGCCAGTTAAATGTACAGAAGAAAGCTTGAGCGGTTCGTATACATAATCCCAGTAGATATTTCTTTGTGAGCTAAGTGCTGTACCGACGATACAAAAAACAATCATTTTTTTAAACAAATCTTTTAAATCAAGCTTACAAACAACAACAACGTTATATAAAAAAATGACAAACCATAGCAAAACAAGCACGCCAAACATTTTATGACAGAATGGCGCAAACAGATCAAAAACGAATCTCGCAAATGATTCTGAATGCTGAACAAAAGGTCTAATAATCGTTTCAGAGATGGATATCACTGAAAGCTCGATTTAAAAGTTTCTTTTTTGGGTGGGTCATTCCTACCCGTTCCATACATGTTAGCGCTATGCGCCGTCATAAATTCAAGCATTTGCGCTTGTAATTCCCGACTTTGAACTAATTCGCTTGCAATGACACCCAGGATTTCATTCTGTGTTTTCATAACGCTTATTAAATCGGAAGCGCCTATAGATTTGTCTGTAGCCATGATGATTTTTTTCTTTGATTCATTCAGATTGCTTTTGCTTTTCTCAGCTACCACAATACCCGTCACAATCGATTTTCTGGCTAATTTCTCGCGTTCATATTTCAACGTATTCATGGTGTCGGTATAATCTTCGCGTTTAATTTCAGGACTGTTTGTTTTAAATAACTTATCATCAATGAGTCTAAATGCCTCTGGTGCGTTTCTAGCAGGAATCGTCCTATCCAACCCCAACCAACTCATGGCAGAAAATTCATTAGCGTCCAAGGTGTCTATTTTGTCATAATAGGTGCGCCAATTCAGCAATTCGCCTCTTAAATTCTGAGCCTCTTCTTTGAAATTGCCAATAAGTCGCTTAGTTCCAGCTAACTCTTCTTGAACTCTTTTGGTTTCTTCTATCTGTGTCTTTGCGGCTTTTAGGATTTCGAACGCCCGCGCGTAACTTAAAGGATCGTGCATTGGCGTCCCACCACACCTCCCAGGTTGGGCGGCAGGAAACAAAACCACCATCAGGAGCATTTGATACATTTTTTTCATTTTAGGGGTCCACTCCTTTACATAATCAAAAAGCTTTGATGAAATAAATGATGCCATTCGTTAAGGGCTAACGCATATTCCATCAAAGCCCAATCACATTAAAATTTATACATCAATCCTAATGTTGCAACATGACTTTTTAGTTTGTCATTAAATGCGAGCATTTTCTTTGTCGTAGATGAAAAACGATAATCTACTGTTAAAGCAAACTGGTTGGTTAAATTAACCATAAAACCTGCGATCGCTTGATATGCCAAAGAATTATCAGACATGTTAAATTTCAAAGTGGGCAAATTAACTGCTTGACCACCTCCATTAAAATCTACTAAGCCCGCATGTTCTAAATGATTTTTTATACGGGTGTATCCCAATCCCGCTCCTACATACGGAACCAGGGTGTCACTCACGGGAAAGTCATAATATCCATTCATAAAGCCTGATAGAGAGCGCACATACCCTGAGAGATCTTTAGCAGCTATCAGCGGATAAGGTTTTTGGTCAATTTTTTTGTATTTAGCCTTGAGGTAACTAGGCTCAAATTCTACTCTAAAATCTCCTGTTTTATAACCAATGGCTCCATTAATCCTTATGGCATTTTTAAAATCAAGAGTCATTTCTGTAATGGGTGTCGCAAAAACACCGGGTGATTTTAAAACTAACGGAAAATCTTGATTAGATTTTACTTTGCTTACCTTCCCGAGACCTGCACCCAGCGATACGTACATGCCATCTTCGGCAAATGCGCTACTCGTGACAAACAGGGCTGCTAATAAAATGAAACCTTTCAAATGACTCATAACATTTCTCCCTTATGATAAAAAAATTAACTAATCGTAATCATTCTAAAATGCTTGCTTGGTCAAATACAATCATAATATTTCAAAGGCTTAAATATTTGTCCACCCACTGATTTACCCCCCATTGTTTCTGAAGTTCTCGAACAATTTTCACAGGCTCAGAGCCTGAACGATACAGTTGTAATAAATTACCAAGAGAGGATAAATCAATATTTAGAATGACGGACTCTTGAGGCTTTTTAAGTAATACCGACCGCTTTAATTCTTTAGAGATGCGATTAAATCCCTTAATATAATCCCATTCAAAGTCTGTCAAATCGAACATTTTATATTGTTCTTTATTGGCAGCATGATTAGGGAACAAAAACCATGTTTGACATTGGTTCAAAATGACTGAATTGATTGCCGTAGTGTCTTGGAAACAAAGAGAAACCGCACCTCTCAGTTTTGCATGTTCTCGAAGTAACACATCAACGCTTTTTGAAAAGGTTGCATCTTCTAACATGGGTGCCGTTTCATCAATAAAAATAAGGTGTGGAAATGCACCCCTGCCAATTTCCCGAATACGATGCATGAGGTAAGTCGTTACTGCCGCTGCGGTTTCTGGAGTTTGTTGTATGCGTGTCATTTCAAAGGCGGTTAAACGATTTGAGCTTAAATCCAAGGCATCAAAAGCGGAAATCTTGCCGTTTTGACCTATTTTAGAGCCATTGAACCAAGGGCTTAAAGTGTCATCCAGTACCCATTTTCTCAAACCCATGGCAAATAGAGAACCCTTTTTGGCGATATTAGCATAGCAATGTTTTAAGATCCTTTCCTCGACGGGCACTGTTAAAATTTGTTCAACTGCAAGGGCTGCATCATTAGCACTTTCATCGTCGTTACACTTTGCCAACATTAATAAAAAGTTTTTTAGGAACTGGCGATTAGGTATGGAGTCTTTACAAACAAAAGGATTGAGTGGGATCTCATTATCGCTTAAATCGACATAATTTCCGCCAATAGACTCAGTAAAAATACGTGTTCCATTTAGCCTATCGAAAATAAAGGCTCTTAAATTCGGATGTCTTAATGCCCCACCAATCAAATGTTGAAATAGCGTTGTTTTTCCGCCTCGGGTGGGTGCGACGACTAAACTATGACCTACCGACTCTTTGTCTTCTACAACATGAAACTGTAGTGAATAAGCGCTACCCGATACTGTTTTAAAGGGTCTTAAAGGCCCCTCACCCCAATCGCATTTTTCCAAACCGCTTGGCTCACTATCAAAATTAAAAAGGTAAGAAAGGTTACAAGACAACGGGTGGGTTGGGCGTATCATTTTGTCCATGCCCGGAAACTGTGATTTATAGACTTCTTCTTTGGCCAGTCTTTCGGTCGCTGGGGTAATCCCATATCCCATCATGATTCGTTTAACCTGGCTCTCAAGTGCTTCTAATTGTTTTAAGTCTTCTGCAAATACGATGACTGATAGCTGATAATCATATAGGCTGCTTCTACCGGCCTCCACTTCTTCAACTGCTAATCTATATTCGTCTTCAATATAGGTATTTTGGAAAGGCAGTTGTTTTTGTTTTCTTTGGTAATTTAATTTCATTAACGATTTAATTTTCCCATAACCTTTAAATATTTGGAGGATTTCAAGCTTGCCGGATAGGGCTTGTATTTCCTTTAACATTTCTGAGCTTACAACCTTATCCCACTTAGATAATGAGATAATTTTGGCAAATTGAGTTTCATCATATTTAATTATTTCGCTATTCTTAAGAAATGTCATTCTATGACTGAGCGCGTCATTAATATCATATTTCTTAGGTCTAATACTTTGTTTTTTTGCCGTAGCTAACTCATTTAAGAAAGCCATAATTTCGCTCCATTCGCCATCGTTATGCATAACTTCCGGCTTGTAACTATTCAATCCGTCTAAAGTTAAGGCGACTTGTTCTTTTAAAAGTCCAGTATTAACTTCTGGCAATTCTTTTTTAAAGAAACTAAAAACATCTTTTCGCTGATTTGGGTAAACGGTTAGCACAATATAATGAGTGTTTGAATAGGTCTTTTCAAAATTTTCCATCCATTTCTCATGAATATCCCTCAATAAATCAGGAACATCCCCGCTATCCACTTTGTGCTTATACTCTCGCCTTAAAGTAATAATTTTAAAATTAGCGCCTTGTTCAGCCATTTTATCAAGCCAATGTTGTTTGGTTGTCAACAAGGCTTCTATTTCTCCAGCCGATTTAGAGCCGGAGTCAATGCCGTTAATCTTAATGATTGCTGAACAGGACCCCCGCTTTCCCAAAATAACCTTGTCTTGAATGATAGCGACTAGCGGCAGAACATCGCCCAAGTTTGCAACTTTAGGTTCCGGAAAAAAGAAAGTTCTTAAAGTCACGCTAAAAACCATACCAATCACAATAGCAAAAGCTAACATGACCAAACTTGTCATGAAGATTTTTATACATAATAAACTAATCTCCATAATGATTATCACTTAGCTTAAAATAATTTTTAGTTTTTTTACAAGATAACGCCGCCATCCAGACATTGAAGAAATACGGATCTTTATGCGTTTTATAAATCATATAGATCTGTGACAGGATAGATAAAAAAATTGAAATAAGGGTGCTTACCCAAAAAGAAAGACTTGAAAAAAAACTGAAGAGGAAACCACTCATAAAAATAACAATAAGAGAAACACCAGTCGCCTCTGTGCTTGCCATGATCAACCTATCTGGCTCTGAAACATGTTGTAAAATAAATGATTTTTCCACTAGGCAAGCATCCAAGCTGTTACCTGGCTTGCCAAAATAATGAGGCACCCACCCACGGTTAAAGAACCCGCATACCGGTAATTCGGTTCTCCTTTAAGGAAGGTAAATATAAAATAACCAAAGCCAAGACATACACCTACTTTAGCTGCTTTATCTACAATTTTAACAATATCCATGATCCTGCTATTGACTTTATTGCCAAGGGTATCCAAGCTTGCATGAGCTTCTGGCACAAGGAAGACATACAGCATGAATATGCCCAACATAATAAAAAATGTATTATATTGCTTGCTCATTATATTTTTATAAAAACTAACTATTACTGACTGTTCCATTTTTTACTCCCGAATTGAATGTAATAAGAACCAACTATTGTCTTTTAATTAACAATAAATCTTTGAAACCTTTAATGAGGAGCTGTAATGTTTTAAGTTTTATAAGCAAGCTCAAGGCTTGTTTGATAAGTAAAGCTCTACGGCAAGATATAATTGAGAATACTAAATAAGTATTTTTTTTCAACCAAATCTGTTGTTTTTTAAATTCAAACCTTGAAAATGGACAAACAAGATAATTTTCGATACGATCGGCACTGGAAGCGCTCATCGAGTCTCCTTAGTAGATTCGGTTAGTTAACACGAAGCGAGTGGTTGTGACACTCGCTTCGTGAGCTTCTTGAAGCATCAGAATTTCTTCTGACTATATGAGTGTAAATATTTTATGTCCTCACGTCAATACTTTTTAAACTTTTTTAAAAATATTTTTTTATCTCTTACAAATTTCAGACGAAAAAATTATTTATTTAAAAAATTTTAAAAAAATTACACTCCGTTAAAAAATAAGACTTCAATTTTGTACTTTATCTCTCCTAGTTTTTTGCATACTGGTAAAATGGCACGGTATTTTCAACTAAATTTCTAAATACCGGAGATATTTTAAGCTCATTCGCCTGCCGTATCTCAGCTTGCTTAAGTCTTTTAGCATCTTCTTCTCGCTCTGTAATTTGCAGCTGAAGAAGTCGCTTAGGCGTGGACCAGGCGCCATTTCGAATCATCTTGGCAGCCGATCTCAATGCATGCATAAAATCATGGGTTTTTTCCCTGTTTCTATGAATTATATGAAAAATAGTCTCTTTAATTAATACTTCAATATCTGGATATTTTTCTTGTATTAGGGGATGAATACCATGTGTTTGTTTTCGCATCCATTTAAGTTTTTTTACAATAGTGCTTCGTTGCTCTGGATTTAAAA
>DAORSV010000071.1:0-6794 GCA_035443705.1 Gammaproteobacteria bacterium | reverse complement strand
CCAACCTTTGGAAACAATTTTATCTCTGTATATCACTCTAGCCTTGATTATGATATAAAACCATATGGTTTAGTATAATATAAATATTAATGATTCCCTGGTCAACTTTGATTACTATTGGGAAAGCCAGCTTAAAAACTATTTGCTAATTCCATTAAAAATTCCAGTTGACGAATATTTGATTCATGCACGATAATCAAATCTGTTGTTAGAAACAAGAAATTTTTCAATAAATGACCACACGTTAAACAGGAGAATTCAAAGATGATTAGAGTGATGATAGTTGACGACCATGATTTAATCAGCAATGCGATTGCAGCCCTGCTTTCAGATGTTCCGAATATTACAGTCATCGCCAAAGCCACGACGGGTGAAGAGGCTATCTTACTAGCAAATCAATGTAAGCCCAATGTCATTCTCATGGATATTCAACTGCCTGGCATCAGTGGTATTGCTGCTACTGAAAAAATAATGGCCAAAGACCCCGAGATTAAAATCATCGCTTTAAGTTCACACGCTGAAGAGCTTTTTGTCATCAACATTTTAAAAGCAGGCGCACAAGGCTATTTAACAAAAGGCGCCTCTGTAGAAAAAATGGTGGAAGCCATTCGTACTGTTGCGGCAGGTAAAAAATTCATAGAGCCAATCACAGCCCAAAAACTGGCTCTAAAAAATACCTCCAACACGACTCCGTCGCCTTTTGAAGCTTTATCCGCACGCGAATTTAATATCGTGATGATGCTAAGCCAAGGACTTAGCCCTAAAGCCATTGCAGAAAAATTGTTTATTAGCATCAAAACGCTCAACAGTCATCGTTACAAAATTCACGAAAAATTAAATATTAAAACAGACGTTGACTTAATATTACTCGCAAAACAAATCGAGCTTGTATAGCATTTTAAAAATGTGCTTTCAACTTGACTACATCCTGCATTGCTTTAAAGAGTTTTGCTTCTTCAAACTCGATTAATGCTTGCAAACGGGTAATTCTTTTCACGCATCGATTACAAGTTTCGTCTTCAAAATACCCTTCCTGTGCCCTACTGTTGTCCTCTTGCTGCATAATGCTTCCTCCTGTACTAAAATTTTAATCCTTAAGCCCTATCTTACAAACAAATATTGAACTTGGTTACCCGCATTTTTGTCTAGGGGTTTTGACCCCCAAAAACCGCAGGCAAATCCCGGAGGTGTTTTCTAAATAATTTTGCGCGAAAATGAAGCACATCTACACAATAAGGGGTGAACATGAAAAGCATACAAACCATGAACAGGCAATTGCATTCGATTAAAGGATTTTTTACTCAACCTAAAATGATGCCCTCAGCAACAACCCAAGCGATGCGTTTTTGCACAATACCCCCTACTGAGTCAAAAATGCCCGTGCTTGAAGCCGTTGCCAAAATTGGAAAAGAGCTTGTCAACTTTGAAGATACGGCCTTTTTTAGCGTGCAACATATCCTTAAAACCAATGTACCCCTTTTTAAGCATTTGATTGAAGATTTTAAGGCTAAGCCCAACAATATCTATCTTTCAGGCAAGGGATACTCGGATTCAACCGTAGCTGAACATTGCCTTAAAAAGCTTGGCCTTCGGTATTTTAAATTAGAAAACTCCTATACAGCAGCAGGACAATATCAACAACATTTACGCAATCATTTAAAACAGGTCTGGCATCATTTTATCGATAATCTTGAAAAGCAAAATATTAAGTCTCTTATCATCATTGACGAGGGTGGGCATGCTTTAGAGACCATGCCAAACTTCTTGTGCTTTGAATATGCCATGGCGGGCATTGAACAAACGCGGGGTGGTCTATATAGCCCCGCGGTTAATTCATTACCTTTTCCGTTGATAGAAGTGGCATCCAGTGCCATTAAACGGCATTTGGAATCCCCTTTGATTGTAGAGGCTATTCTTAAAAAACTACAAACAGCTTTAGGGGCAAGAGCAGATATCCATGTCAAAACGGTTTTTGGCGTGATTGGTAATGGGGCGATTGGTGCCAGTGTTACACCTTATCTTTTAGAGCGCGGGTATACCGTTTTGGCTTATGACGAGAATAAAGATGCTTTTAACGGCTTCCTTCATAAAAATTTATATCGGGTACAGAATGTGAATGCCCTTATAGATAGGGCGGATTACATTTTAGGCTGTACCGGCAAAGATACGCTGAAAGGCAGTAGTTTATTAGACAATGCTACCCATCATCAGAAATTCATTAGCTGCACCTCCGAAGACAAAGAATTTTATTCCCTTCGAAAAACCATGGATACACAATCTTCGATTGAACTCAATAACCGTGGTGATATTGTCTATCACAGCAAAATGGGTGCTAAAATCACGCTGGTAAATGGTGGATTTCCGGTTAATTTTGACCAGTCTGGCGAATCGGTACCCGCAACTGATATACAGTTAACCCGTGCATTAATGTTAGGGGCTTGCATCCAAGCAGGATTAGCAGCCTCAAAACCTGAAGGTGGAACCGAAATCGCATTGACGCAGCGTATTCAATTGGACGCTAAGCTACAGCGTTTTGTCGCACAACAGTTGAGACAATACCAGCCTATTAACCGATATTCTTTGATGCAATGGCAATTAAGCCAAGACTTAAACTGGATTAAAAATAATTCCGGCGGTCAAGTCTGTGATAATCAAGTACTGGCTCGTGCTTTTTCTGCTGGCTTCAAGAACCCCAAAAAGAGCATCACATGATTAAACCTTTGAACGGATTTGAATACAGCCCCGCCAAAAAGGACTGGCGGCACAAAAACGCCTATCAGGAAATTTGTCGTGTTCTTGAATAAAATCCGAATCTCGATTCGGAATTTCAGTGCTAAGCAAAACATCTTGAAACTTGTCTTTTGCGCTATGAAAATATCCTAAAAGCGTCTGAGCTAAGGGGCTTAATGCTGGGCTGTTTTCGCTCAAATAATCCATAATCAGTTTAATCATTTTTAAATCCGGCATAAAAGAAGCCGATTTGACAGGGTGTGCGCCAGAGATTAACGCTGGAAATGCTAAAGAGTAATATCCGGTTGAGGGCTCATCTATATTAAAGAGGGCGGGTGACATAATCGTAGGTTGATAATGCTCTAAACGGTAAATATCGGTAAAGGCGCGTTGTAATTCGCTTAAAGGTACACTGATTTCTGAATTCGCTGTAGGGCTAAAAAAGGGCGCAACGCCCCTGATGATATGTAATAAATGTTTAACTGTATCCATGATATAAGGGCTTGGTTTTAAGCGTTTTTGATCAATGATAGTGAGGCAGCTTTGCCACTCGTTTCTAAAATTAAAATCTGTCATGGCATATTGGGCTTGGTTCCACATGGCTTCCCACATGAGGTTATAAAATGGATACCAAGCAGGACTTTTATTCATAAGCCATACTTTCGGAAAAAAAAGCACCTCAGATTTCCAATCGAAGTCAAAAAGCGGCTTTTGCGTGATTTGTCTAAAAAGGCTCCAATGGTCCGATAAGCTTCGAAGATGCAAGTTATGCGCAATAGGATAATGAGCACGTAAGCGTTTAATGCCGGATAAATCGCTAATTTTAGGCAACATAAAAATAGAGCGCGCCCCCGCAGAAACATGCCAAATTGAAGTGGCGGGTTTGTGCATCATAAAATTGACCGCTTCAAAAGTACCAAAAAAATTGCCTGGCTGAAGCCTATTTAAAGGCAAAGCACTGTCATGGTTTTGTACAAAAACTTCACTAGATTTATTCAGCAACAGAGACAAGGGAATGGGGCTGTAATTTAATTGCGTGTATAATTTGCTCTCTTGGATTGGCAAACATAAATGGCCTTCTTTAACGATTAAATCACCAAAGGCATAAGTTGCTTTAATAAGCTTATGCTGAGGGCTAAGTTTTAAGTTGTCAATAATGTTAACAAGCCTGGGATTGACTTTTTGCACAGCTTCCCGAACATCTGACCAATCGAGCATCTCAAGTTCTGTACGCATACGCTACACCTTTTGGGAATATAGAATTGCCCGCGGGTACGGATGCGTTTAAAACCGTATTGAGTATGTTGCATGCTTGCCCCGCGACACTTCAAAATTTGGATTGACAATCGTTCGCGGGAACAAGCATTTGAAAATACCGCCCCAGCTATCCAACCTAAAAAACGCGAACAAGCCCGCCGCAGAAACAAAGGTTTTTCTGAGGTGTTTGGCTTGATAGGCTTTCTTTGGGTGGTAGCTGGGGCATAAATGCCGATAATGCATAGCACCAAGGATTTTAGGTGGAAGTATGACTAAAGCCATATCCCAGCCAAAATGCCAAGGCAAATATACAGACAACAACATAATAAGGTATATTAATTTCACCATGCTGGTTCCTCTTCGAACTAGGGTGGTACCGTAACCGTGGATGTGCCAACATCCCGGAGTACGGCCTAGCTCCTCTCCTTTGAGGGGCTAGGGTTTTTTAACTCTACCGCAAAAATCAGCGCTAATCAACTTTTAAATAAGCGGTTTTACCGGAATCCAAGTGCCGTTTTCGTCTTGTTTAACCTCTACCAGGATTCAAACCCGAACTGAATTTAAATGTTGATGCGGTTTTGTGTGCATGCTACACAGACCACAGGCAGATGAGTTTCGGATCCTTTAAACCTTCAACGAATTCCGCATACGCTTTACGCCAGTTCTGTACTTTTCTACCATGCAGGTATAAAGTGTTTTCTTTGATGCTCTTAAATCAAAGTCTTCTCCGCTTTTTAAAATCCTGCTTTCTTGGATCCAGTCCAGTATTAAACGTTCAAAAAATAAGCAGAAGTCCTGATCGAATTTTTCTAAAGCAGCAATACGGTTATGATAGCCGGGCCAATATTCCGCGCCTATTTTTACACTGCTTATTAAGCGATTATTGAAAGATTTTTTTAACAGGCTCTGATACCTGTACCAGCGTTGTTAAAACGTTTAACAACGATTCATTCAGTGCCTTTGCCTGTCTTAGGTCGTCGCTAACCCCAGATAAACACCCGTGTATGATTGAAGCTGGGTAATCGTTTAAATTAGAGCGTAACAATATTTCCAAGGTGCTATAGGCTTTGCAATGGCACCCTAACAATTGCTTGTGTAAAACAATTTGCTCTTTTATAAAATTCAAATAATCTGCTACAATGTTGCTACTCATAATTAACTCTCCGTGATTGATTGTGACAACGATAAGTAGATGGGCTACACCACCTATTCATCGTGGTTGTGGCATATGGGCAATACCCATATGCCATGGCTCTATGCAATAAACAGTGTATTCATTTGCTCACCTCCCTAAAAATGCTCAATATGTGGGCTTTAGTATTCTTCATCAACACTGTCTTCTGACTCAAAGCTTGTAACTTCGCAATCAATCAAATAGTCAATAAAATCCAAGTGATGCTTTTCTGCAACTCTGTCATACAAAGCATTCTTGGCATCTTTAAAATGCAGCCCATTAGATGGTTTTAAAACGCTCTCACAAGTCTTAGTATCTAAACCCTGAGCCTGAACCCATTGGTCAACCTGTTCCCAAAAAAAGAATACGAAATCAGTCCTATACCAAGACAGCGCCACAGGACAAGTCGAAGCGCTTAAGTTATCTACGCCGTATTCTTTGGCATTTTCTTTTACCCAAGCAGCGATATTTTTTTAGCTTCGATTGAATAGCTGTCAAAACTCGCTTTCCAATCATGCTCTATTGAAGTTATTACGCTTGTAAACATTAAGATTCTCCTTAAATTGATTTATGCCTACCCGTTCGTTGCAACATGTTAATTGGCTCCTATTTGTGGTCGGTATTTGCTAGCAAATAAAACGGTATTTTGTAAATGATTTGCCATGATTGAAAAACTCCTGATAAAAAATTAAAGATAAAAGCTGTATGACGGCATCAAGAAACAACTATTAAAGTTGTACAACTTGAGCGCCGTATTTCTCTCTTAGTTTTTCCATTGGAGTAGGCGGGCATTTAGCCGAAGATAAACGGGGCATGTTTTTGTTTGGACAAAAATACCAAGCCCCTTTTCGACAAGACCATTTAAAATTAGCGGCCTGTAATTGGACTTGATGTGAAGCATCCGCCTTAAAAATCCAAAGCCAACTACCACACAGTTCAACCTTAAGGTTCAGCCCCTGAATGGACTGTAAAGCTGATTGTATAACATTGGATTTAAGCGGGTTGTTTTGAGTGGGTTTGTGATGCGCGATAACATCAGGCTTGCAAGAAAAATTTGAATTGTTTACACTATTTCGTACCATGTTTCGGACTCCAAAGCAGTCTGAGCATGGGGGGTGTATCGGTATTCGAGTACTGGTACATCCCGTTTCACTTTTTTAAAAAAGCTTATGGTTATTATAACAAACCTCATCAAAAATGCAAACACTTTTTTCACTTTTCTATTATTTTTTTATATATTTTTTGAAAAAATTTTTAACTTTGTCGCAGAATTTTTTACTTCACTTTTCTTTCTGTATTTTGATCCAATCTCGGTCTGTTTTTAACACGTATTGCGCAGCCTCACATAAAAAATTATCGATGTTTTTTATTCCAAAAGCTTCACAGTAAGCTTTAATTTCGACAAGCAAATCATGTGCAATTTTAAGACGGATTTTATCAAATTTAAGCTGTGGTTTTTCGGTAATAAGTGGCATAACTTGTGCTCCTAACTGTTAACGATTTCATTCATTATACCGAACTGATTTTTGATTTAAAACGCTTTTAATCTTAAATGATTTTAGGGCGCACCCTCGCATCGGCTCACCCCTTTTGTTGCATTCTAAAACAGCTTAAATTAAAATGCCTTATGAAA
>DAORSV010000070.1:0-7127 GCA_035443705.1 Gammaproteobacteria bacterium | reverse complement strand
AAATTTTTCCATGGGCAAACCTACAGCTTCCATGGCAGCGCGCGCGGAATTCAGGATGTCTTCAATATCTTGCTTAGATTTATTGTTCATTCAGTGTGGTATCCGCCTGATTGATTTGTAATTTTTGTGATCTCACCCTTCCAAAAATGAATGTCTCCGGCAGCTTTTACAGTTGTTGCCCGACCAGAAGTAAAGTAATGATTACCTAATCCTAAACGCAATTCTAAAGAACCTTGTCCGTTTTCTACGACAACAAAAGAATAAACATGCGCCGTTTTATGATAAGGGACTACCTGATTTTCTGGATTAATAATTTCGTACTTGCCTGTTGCATTATTTTTTCGCAGGCGATGGTATGCTGGCTTTCCACTTTGGAGTTGTTGTACATAGAGGGTTTCTTGAAAAGTGCCTTTAAGCGTTTTTGGAACAGCGGGATCCAATGGAATGTCCAAAAAGGGGTCACCTTTTTTCCAGCGTGGTTTGCAATCAAATTTCTTCGTGTTAGCAACAGCATCTGCAAACATGCATTTGAGCCCTCTACCTTAAAAACTCTGTCTGAAAGTATGTCTGATTTTTTAATGTGAGTCAATAACGGATCCTAACGTGCGTCAAACACCTTAGAAGAAAGAAAGTTAGCTTAATTTTTCTAAATGTTGAATAAAAAAAATCCCTCCATGAGGAGGGATGAAGTTCTTTTGAAGGGGAGTTAACCCTAGGAGAATTAGTTGTTGCGACGGCCAGCCAACAGCATAAACAGCTGCAAAAGGCTAATGAACAGGTTGTAAATAGACACATATAACGCAATCGTCGCCATAATATAGTTGCGTTCGCCATCATGAATGATCTGGCTGGTTTGGAATAAAATCGTGCCGGAAGCAATTAATACAAAAGCAGACGAGACACCAAGATAGAGCAAAGGTACAGGAAAGAAGAGACCAACAATGCTGGCCATCATCCCTATTGTTGCCGCTACAAACAAAAATCCCCCTAAGTAGCTAAAGTCTTTACGCGTAGTGAGTGCATATCCGGATAAAGCGAAGAAGATAAGCCCGGTTAACCCCAAAGAGGCCATAATTATTTGCGTACCATTACTGAACCCCTGGATCGCAAAATTCAAGATGGGCCCTAATGTGTAGCCCATAAATCCCGTAAAGGCAAAGATGGAAGCGATGCCCCATACGCTATTTCGAAGAGATTGAGTGAGGAACAATAGTCCAAAATAGATAGGCAATACCATTAAACCCATGGGGGTGGCATTGGTTAGCATAGCAAGCCAAGCCGTGAATGCGCTAAAAAGTAGTGTCATCGAAAGCAGTATGTAGGTATTTCGAATAACGGAATTAGTTTGTATGACCATCCCAGACTGAGCATGTCGGACGGTATCAATATTGGGTTGCATATCCTTTATCTCCTAAATCTCTCTCTGTCTCGAATTGTACCACAAGTTCGTGTTTTTTACAGGGAGCCCTTCAAATAAATCTCTTAGAGATAAGATTAAATGCACGCAAATATAAGTTTAGAAAACTAACAAAATCAATAAGTCTCTCGTCTTTTAGAGTATGCTTGATTATAATGCTCGTTCAGGAGAGGTGGCTGAGCGGTTTAAAGCGGCGGTCTTGAAAACCGTTGAGGGTTTCCCCCTCCCAGGGTTCGAATCCCTGCCTCTCCGCCAGCCTTGACGAGCTGATAGCAGTTACAGTCTTAATGCAAACACAGGAGATCCTAAGCGTGATCAATGTACTGGTAGTAGATGACCATGATTTGGTGCGGTCGGGTATTGTTCGATTGCTGTCGGATATTGCTGGAATAACAGTCGTTGGCGAGGCGAACACAGGAGAAGAAGCGGTTAAAATTGCTCGGGAAAAGCGTCCGAATGTTGTATTAATGGATATCAGAATGCCGGGTATTGGAGGACTGGAAGCGACACGCAAAATAGTTCATCAGAATCCAGAAATTAAGGTTATTGCCTTAACAATCTATGAGAACGAACCGTTTCCGACAAAATTGCTGCAAGCGGGTGCGAGTGGTTATTTAACAAAGGGTGCTTTGATAGATGAGATGGTTTTGGCGATTCGGACTGTCTATGCGGGTAATCGTTACTTAGGCCCGGAAATTGCCCAACAGATGGCGCTTAAATCGGTTGCCGAAAACGAGCAGTCTCCGTTTGAACAACTTTCTGAACGTGAATTGCAAGTGATGATTATGATAACCGCTGGGCAAAGTGTTCAGACGATTGCCGAAAAATTGTGTGTGACGCCTAAAACCATTAACAGCTATCGATACCGTATATTCGAAAAATTAAATGTACAAAGCGATGTAGAATTAACTTTGCTAGCTATGCGGCATGGTATTTTAGAGACGGAGACGACCTGACAGCTTTTCAGATGCTTATTTTGATTTGCTGCTGAACTCGCTTCGCTCAAGCATGGATCCTGTTACCAAAACAAGTCTCTGAAAAGCTATGAGTGCACTAGAACCTTTTTTAGCCAATTTAACAACCCTTCCGGGTGTTTATGCTATGTTAGATGCTAAGGGTGTTGTGCTTTACGTCGGAAAAGCAAAAAATCTTAAAAAAAGAGTTACTACATATTTTCGGCGTGCCTTAGATACTAAAACACAACAGCTGGTTAAACAGATTAAATCCATAGAAGTGACCGTTACACGCAATGAACGCGAGGCATTATTATTAGAAAATAATCTCATTAAAGAATTGCAGCCGCGTTATAATATTATTTTTCGAGATGATAAGTCTTATCCTTATCTTAAACTAACAGTGGATGCAGTATTTCCGCGACTCTCTTTTCACCGGGGTCCGAAAGGGGAGGGTAAAGTTTATGGTCCTTATCCGAGTGTGCGTGAAGCACGAGTCGCCTTAAATTTATTACAGAGTATTTTTCGGTTGCGTCAATGCGATGAAGTTTTTTTTAGAAATCGAACGCGTCCTTGTTTGCAATATCAAATAAAACGCTGTTCTGCACCTTGTGTAGGGTATATTACCGCAGAAAATTATAAAAAAGAGGTTGAGCTTGCTCGATTGTTTTTAGAGGGAAAAAATAAAAACGTTATTGAAAAACTAATTCATCAGATGACAGAGGCGAGTAGCGAAAAAGCCTTTGAACAAGCTGCTCGAATTCGCGATCAAATTGCCTTGCTTAGAACCATTCAAGAACACCAAATTATTATGGGTAATATGAAGGATGTCGATGTTTTGGGTATTTATGCCGAAGGTAATATTGCGTGTGTACATGTACTTGTGATACGAGAAGGGCGAATGCTGGGCAGTCGGCAATATTTTCCGAATAAAACAGCATTGATCTTGCCAGAAGAAGATATGTTGCAAACCCTGTTAGAAGCTTTTATTTTGCAACATTATAAAATGGATATTCCCAAAACAATTTTGTTACCGTTTGCATTAAAAAATAGAGAGAGTGTGTCGGTACTTTTGGGTGAACGGCGATTGGGGTCTGTTAATATCGCAACAGCGGTTAAAGGAGATCGTTTGCGTTGGGTTAAAATGGCGCTTACGAGCGCGAGATTGGCATTAATCAGTCGCGTAAAACAAACTCGTGATTTGACTCCCCGATTTTTGGCTTTACAGGAATCTCTGCAATTAGAATTTATTCCAGAAAAATTAGTGTGTTTTGATGCTAGCCATACCTTAGGAGAAGCCACAGTGGTATCTTGTGTGGTATTTGATACTCATGGGCCTAGTAAACCGGAGTATCGACGGTTTAATATTCGGGCAAAAACGGGGGGCGATGATTATGCGGCTTTAAAAGAGGGGTTGACTCGGCATTTCACCCGGTTAAAATCAGAGGGTAAAACTTTGCCTGATGTGCTGTTAGTGGATGGAGGTAAGGGTCAGCTTAATATTGCAAAAGCGGTTTTAGAGGAATGTCAGGTTTTTGGGGTTGTTTTGTTGGCGGTTGCCAAGGGTCCCGAAAGAAAAGCGGGGCTTGAGACAGTTTATCTGTCTTCAAATGACAAAGTTATTCAGTTGCAGCTCAATGCCGCTGCCTTACTTTTAATTCAGCAGATACGCGATGAGGCACATCGTTTTGCGATTACTGCGCACCGCAAGCGCATTGCGCATAGCAGAAGCACGTCTACACTAGAGAGGGTGCCTGGCATGGGTAGCAAGCGTTGTCAAAGTCTTTTACAGTATTTTGGGGGGTTGCCCGAAATTTTGCAGGCGAGCATTGAAGAGTTAGCTAAGGCACCAGGGATTAGTCAAGGATTAGCCGGGCGGCTTTATGAAATTTTACATGGACAATAATTTATTTAATAAGCGAGAATCAACCTTATGTGGCGAAGTATACCGAATTTATTAACCCTGTTAAGGATTTCTTTAATTCCTATTTTTGTTTTGATGTTTTACCTGCCCTTTGAATGGCACTATATTGCTTCAGCCATTATTTTTGCAATCGCAGGCGTTACAGATTGGCTAGATGGCTATTTAGCCAGAAAACTTCATCAAGTGTCACCGCTAGGGGAATTTTTAGATCCTGTTGCAGATAAATTAATTGTCGCTGTTGCATTAGTGTTATTGGTACAATCGCATGCCTCTGCGTGGCTAGCGATTCCCGCTGCCGTTATTGTTGGACGTGAAATTGTTATTTCTGCGCTGCGAGAGTGGATGGCAGAATTAGGCAAGCGTCAGCATGTGGGTGTGAAGGGGGTTGGCAAGTTTAAGACGGCGGCGCAAATGGTCGCGATTCTTTTGTTGCTTTCTGAGGATCCAAAATTAGCAGGTTGGATTACTTCTTTTGGGTATATCCTCATCTATGCAGCCGCATTCCTAACGCTTTCGTCTATGGTTGTGTATCTGCGCCTCGCTTGGGACGATCTTATCGCTGAAGGATAATCAGAGCTTGAATGCGCACGCATGTTTCGATAGAATGCATCCTTAGTGCGGGAATAGCTCAGTGGTAGAGCACAACCTTGCCAAGGTTGGGGTCGCGAGTTCGAGCCTCGTTTCCCGCTCCATAATGTTGAATACCTAAGATAACGGCTGGATGGCAGAGTGGTTATGCAGCGGCCTGCAAAGCCGCGTACGACGGTTCGATTCCGTCTTCAGCCTCCATAGACGCCTTTTCGTCGTCCTGAAAATACCTAAAACGTCCTAACCTATTGTAATTATAAAAATATCATTTATAACTTGTCCTAGGCAGTTCTGTCGGTACCCCCAAAAGCCGAGTAGTTTGGGGGTTAGGGGTACAGGGCCCCGTTAGGTTAGGAGATACCCCCAATGCCATTAACGGATGTAAAAGTACGTAAAGCAAAGCCACAAGATAAGCCTTATAAGCTTGCTGACGGTGGAGGTTTGTTTCTTTTAATTGCACCCAACGGTTCCAAATATTGGCGATTGAAGTACCGAATTGAAGGGAAAGAAAATTCAGGATGCTTTGGAATTAAGACATAGGAATTATTAACCCCGCACTAAACGCTGGATATTAGGCGCCCATAAAACATTCATTGGTATTGCCCACATTGCCTCTCCAAATGAAGCAATTTGTTCGCCAGTATACAAAACAACCCCTACAAATCGTTTTTTCTTTGCTATATTATCTCTAAACCACTTCAAATGCTTAAAACTATCTCTAGATACCGAAGAACCAGCTTTGACTTCTACTCCTAAAATATCGCTATCTTTATTTTCTATAATAAAATCAATTTCATGTTTTTCTCGATCACGGTAATGATAGATATTATATTTTTCATTTTGAAATCCTAGCGCTTCAATATGAGAAACTAATTGTGTAAAAACAAAAGTTTCTAATAGCTTGCCATTTTGATCTCCATCTAGCCTTACCTTTTCAAAACGCCAATTTAATATTGCTGCCATAAGGCCTGTGTCGGTCATAAATATCTTATCTTGTTTATTAACACGATCATAATCTGTCTTTGCCCATGCTGGTAACTTTTCAATTAAATACAACGATTCAAGCGCATTAATATATGTAGTGATCGTTTGTCTAGTCAAAGATAATCCTGATGCGATGGCAGATACATCCATAGATTTACTAGACCATGCCGCCAGGACAGATAAAAGTTCCTTCATACCATCTTGCCGCTTTATATTAATTATATCTTTTAAATCTCTTTCAATTATCGAGTTAATATAATCCATATACCATTGATGAGCTTCTCTCATTTGTTTAATTCTTAGAGGCTCTGGATAACCTCCTCCTAACGCTAAAGTAATATATGAGTCCTTAGTATCGTTATTATATGTTGTTGGAAACTTTTGCTCAAAAGCCCACTGCAAGAAATTTGGTAAGGTAGCGTGAATCTCTCCTTGAGCAAGTGGTCGTAATCTAATTTTTCGTACTCGACCAGCCAAAGATTCATTAACTCCAGGCAATGATTGGATGTTTGCTGAACCAGTAAGCAAAAATCTACCTAAATTTTGGTTCTCATCGACGTCCTTTTTAATCGCTTGCAACAAAATAGAGGCTTTTTGTATTTCGTCAATAATCATTAACTCATTGTCATGCTTCACAAATCCATGCGGATCACTAAGAGCTGATTCTAATAATGTAACATCATCCAAAGTACGATAGATTGCTCCGGGTAAGTTTAGATTTTTAGCTAGGGTGGTCTTACCGCATTGACGAGCACCGGCAAGGATTATTACTCTCCTAGATAGCAATGCCTGTTGAACGATATCGCTTTGCCATCTCGTATAATTTTTATCCATATATCCTCAACAATAGTTTACATACACTTATTTTCGTCATTTTGTTAATCATTGTCCCGACAATGTGTTAAGTATATATTACGCAGGTTGTTAAATACAAGAGAGATATAGACTTTCGACGCAGTCAATCAACTCAAATTCGAGCCAGTGTATTATAAAAAAACAGAATTTTCCCTTGTGGTTCGTTTTATGCTGTTTTTTCGATACTTTTAACCTATAATCTCGGATAAGGTTCCGGATTTGCGACGTATATTCGGAATGCATTCCGAAAAGGGGGTAACCTGATGTTTAAACGAATACTTGAATTGCCGATGGACTCAGGACAAGATCGTCTAAAACATCCTGATCGACAAACGCAACAGAACATGATCAGATGTCACCTTTAGGGAAGACGAGTCCCGCATCCGCAAAGAAGCTTCACCTGAAA
>DAORSV010000069.1:0-7175 GCA_035443705.1 Gammaproteobacteria bacterium | reverse complement strand
GCGACCGCTTCGAGCAATTGGCTTTGCGCCTGCACATAATCAAATTCTTTAGTATGCCCAGACAAAATTTGCTCGGCGCGTTTTTTTGCTTCTAACGCTTCTGCCTCGTCTACATCTTTGGCGCGAATGGCCGTGTCTGCTAAAATAGTTGTGGCTTTGGGCTGTACTTCTAGCATTCCACCGGAAATATAAAAAACTTCTTCTTGACCATTTTGCTTTACCACCCACACAATGCCTGGCTTTAACGAAGTTAACAAGGGTGCATGATTAAATAAAATTTCGAGTTCGCCCATCTCGCCACTCACAAAGAGCTTTTCCACGAGACCTGAGAAAATCGCTGCTTCAGCACTAACAATATCTAAATGAAAACTAATATTCATAAAATTTCGCTGTTACACCGTTAATGTTTTTGCTTTTTCCAAAACTTCATCAATTGTCCCAACCATATAGAATGCCTGTTCGGGAACATGATCGTATTCGCCGGCTACAATACCCGCAAAACCCCGAATAGTTTCTTTCAGAGAGACATATTTTCCAGAAGAACCTGTAAATACTTCTGCAACGAAGAAAGGCTGCGACAGAAATTTTTGGATCTTGCGTGCGCGTGCAACCATACGTTTATCTTCGTCTGAAAGTTCATCCATACCCAAAATGGCAATAATATCTTTGAGTTCTTTATAACGCTGCAGCGTACCTTGCACCCCCCTGGCAACATCGTAATGTTCTTCGCCAATCACATTGGGATCTAATTGTCTGCTCGTTGAATCTAGCGGATCGATAGCCGGATAAATGCCCAGCTCTGCAATTTGTCTAGACAACACAACTGTCGCATCTAAATGCGCAAAGGTTGTTGCAGGAGAAGGATCGGTTAAATCGTCTGCCGGCACATAAACCGCTTGAATGGAAGTAATAGAGCCTTTTTTCGTAGAAGTAATACGTTCTTGTAATACACCCATTTCTTCCGCCAGTGTGGGTTGATATCCTACGGCTGAAGGCATTCGACCCAATAAGGCAGAAACTTCGGTTCCTGCCAAGGTATAGCGATAAATATTATCGATAAACAACAGCACATCACGGCCTTCGTCTCTAAATTGTTCTGCAATGGTTAAGCCTGTTAGCGCAACCCGTAAGCGATTGCCCGGAGGCTCATTCATTTGACCATAAACCAGACTCACTTTATCTAAAACACCTGATTCTTTCATTTCGTGATAAAAATCATTACCTTCGCGCGTACGTTCTCCCACACCTGCAAAAACAGAATATCCGCTATGTTCTATCGCAATATTTCGAATCAACTCCATCATGTTAACGGTTTTGCCAACACCTGCACCACCAAACAATCCGACTTTTCCACCTTTAGCAAAAGGACAAATCAGATCAATCACTTTGATACCCGTTTCGAGTAACGCTTCATTTGCCGCTTGTTCACTATAGGCGGGTGGCGAACGGTGAATAGGTAAAAATGTTTCTGAACCAATCGGCCCTTTTTCATCAATTGGGCGTCCTAAGACATCCATGATTCGACCCAAGGTTTTTTTACCGACCGAAACTGTAATTGGCGCCCCCGTATTCGTTACGCTTAAACCACGACACAACCCTTCGGAAGGACCCATCGCAATTGTTCTAACAACACCATCGCCAATCTGTTGTTGTACCTCTAAAGTCAGATCTGCTTCTTCAACCCTTAAGGCGTCATAAATTTTAGGAATTAAACCCTTAGAAAATTCTACATCAACGACAGCACCCATAATTTGTACAATTTTTCCCGTATCCACCTATTCCCCCTAAACCGCTGCAGCACCTGCTACAATTTCCGATAATTCTCGGGTAATTGAAGCTTGCCTGGCTTTATTATACATAAGTTGAAGTTCATCAATTAATTCGGAAGCATTATCCGATGCATTTTTCATCGCAATCATTCTGGCTGCTTGCTCACAAGCAATATTTTCGACGATACCCTGATAGACTAATGATTCTATATAACGCACCAACAAAGCATTAAGCAAACCTTTAGCATCGGGCTCGTATAAATAATCCCAAGAAAATTTTCCGTTGTTTTCAATACTGGGTGTCGTATCAACGATAGGTAACACCATCTCTAACATGGGCTTTTGAATCACTGTATTGATAAATTTATTGTAAACCAAGTAAATGCGATCTAATTTCTCTTCGTTATACAAGTCAAGCATCACTTTTACTGTACCAATAACATCTAAAATACTGGGCTTATTTCCGAGATTTGAGACAGAGGAGACAATATTGCCTCCCATGCGCTTAAAAAAACTCTCAGCTTTTTTACCAATACTACAAATATCAATGGGTGTTTCTTTTTCGTGCCAAGTGCGCATATCTTGCACCGTCACTTTTAATAAATTAGCATTCAAGCCTCCGCAAAGCCCTCTATCGGTTGAGACGACCATAAAACCAACCCGTTTGGGTTCTCGTTCGATTAAATAGGGGTGTTTATATTCCAATCGACCTTGCGCAAGGTGACTAATAACAACTTTGACTTTTTCTGCATATGGTCGTGACGCATGCATGCGATCTTGTGCTTTTCGCATTTTACTGGCCGCAACCATTTGCATTGCCCGCGTAATTTTCTGCGTATTTTTAATACTGCTAACTTTTGTGCGGATCTCTTTTGCGTCTAACATTATATAATCCAGGCCGCTTTAAATTCTTCGACCACGCTTATTAAGGCCAATTCAATCTCAGGACTTAATGTTTGTTCCTGATTGATTCGTTGTAAAAGTACCATATGATGAAGGCGTACATGTTGCAATAAGTCACGCTCAAAATCGACGATTTTCTTTAAAGAAATATCGTCTAAATAGCCTTTTTCTGAGGATATTAAAGAGACCGCCATTTCTGCAACAGTCAGCGGTGAAAATTGTTTTTGTTTTAATAGCTCAACAACGCGTTGTCCTCGCTCTAACTGTTTACGTGTGACTTCATCTAAATCGGAAGCAAATTGTGCGAAAGCAGCCAACTCTCGATATTGCGCCAGCGCAAGCCTTACACCACCACCCAATTTTTTAATGATCTTAGTTTGAGCTGCACCACCCACACGCGAGACAGAAAGCCCTGCATTAATCGCAGGCCGAACGCCCGCATTAAATAAATCTGTCTCTAAGTAAATTTGCCCATCCGTAATTGAAATAACATTCGTAGGCACAAAAGCGGAAACATCCCCAGCTTGTGTTTCGATAATCGGTAACGCAGTCAGCGAACCTGTACGTCCTTTTACACGACCTTCTGTTGCACGCTCAACATAGGCTTCATTCACGCGTGACGCCCGTTCTAGTAAACGAGAATGCAAATAAAATACATCACCGGGATACGCTTCTCGACCCGGCGGTCTACGTAATAACAAAGAAACTTGACGATAGGCCCATGCTTGCTTGGTTAAATCATCATAAATAATTAACGCGTCTTCACCTTTATCTCTAAAATATTCGCCCATGGTACAACCCGAATAGGGCGCAATATATTGCAGCGCAGCAGATTCGGCGGCTGTTGCTGCAACCACAATGGTATGCTTCATGGCGCCATGTTCTTCTAGTTTTCGAACCACCGATGCAACCTGCGATGCCTTTTGACCAATGGCAACATAAATACATTTTATACCAGAATTTTTTTGATTAATGATGGTATCAATGGCAATGGCCGTCTTTCCAGTTTGTCTATCACCAATAATTAATTCCCGCTGTCCTCTACCAATAGGCACCATGGTGTCGATTGATTTAAGACCTGTTTGTAAGGGTTGGCTAACCGATTGTCGCCAAATAACGCCGGGAGCAACTTTTTCTATGGGCGACATCTCGCTCGCCTCAATCGCACCGCGATCATCAATAGGTCGCCCTAAAGCATCTACCACGCGTCCTAATAACGCTTCTCCTACAGGGACTTTTAAAATTTCGCCTGTACACCAAACCTTTTGACCTTCTGCTAAATCTTCTGTAGAACCCAACACGACAGCACCGACCGAATCACGCTCTAAATTAAGCGCAATCCCAAAATGATTTCCTTCAAATGATAAGCGTTCCCCATATTGTACAGTTTCTAAACCATGGATACGCACAATACCGTCGGCAAGACTCACAATTTTACCGACATTTTTAACAATAGGTGCCACATTATAATTTTTAATATTCTCTTTAATTAATTCACTGATTTCGGACGGATTTAGAATCATTTAATCACCCATAGCCATTTTAAGATTTGTTAAAGATCCACGAATAGAACCATCTATCTCAAAATTACCGGCCTTAGCTAAAAAGCCGCCTAAGAGACTCGTATTGATAGAACACGCCATGGTTACCTTTCGCGCAAAATATTTTTCCAATGTTTTCTGATATGCTTCCTCTTGACCTTTATCTAAAGGTACAGCTGCTTCAAAATATACTTCGATTTTATTTTCTGAATCTAATTGCATTTTTTTGTACAATAATTCGATTTCTGGCAATATTTCCAATCGTTTTCTTTGCGCTAATAATATAATAAAATTATGTAAGGGTTTGCCTAAACTGCTTTTGCAAACTGCTAAAAAAAATTCAACTATCTCTTGCATCGATATGGTGTCTTCTCGAAGCAACGCGTTTACTTGATGATCTTTAACAACCGCAGACAAAACCCAAAGCGCTTGTGTCCACTCTGCTGTTTTTTGAGATTCTGTTGCGCATTCAAAAACAGCTTTTGCGTATGGACGAGCTATCGTCATTTTTTCTGCCATACCAATTCCTTACTCACTGTTTTTGGGGTGGATAATGCATGCCTGCATCCAATAACATTTTTTGATCACTTTCGGAAATAACACGTCCCAATAATTTTTCGGTACTTTTAATAGCGAGATCGACTATCTCTGTTTGTATTTGTGTTTTGGCCTGATTTAGCGCCTGTGCGATTTCTTCATGCCCCAAAGCAACTATTTTTTCACGCTCGCGTACGGCTTCTGCTTTAGCTTCTTCAACAATTGTGGCTGCTAGTTTTTTAGCATGCTCGATGGTCTCGACTGCCTTGCTTCGTGCTTCATGAATATGTTGAATGGCATATTTTTGAGAAATTTCTAATTCCTTATGCCCGCGCTCTGACGCCGCTAAACCTTCTGCAATTTTTTGTTGGCGATCGTGCAAAATTTTCTCTAAATGTGGCCATACAAACTTCATCGTAAACCAAACAAATAAAGAAAAAGTTATCATTTGCCCGATTAATGTTGCGTTAATATCCATGTACGATAGCGCCCTTTATTTAACCGCTTGCAAAAGATCTAACAGCTGAGACATAAACGGATTTGCAAAAGTAAAAAACAGCGCAACACCCACGCCAATCATCGTTACCGCATCTAAGAGGCCTGCGATAATGAACATTTTCACTTGCAACTGCCCCATCATTTCGGGTTGTCTTGCAGATCCTTCCAAGAACTTTCCGCCCAGTAATGCAAAGCCTATGGCGGTTCCAATGGCGCCAATACTAATTAAAATAGCCACCGCAATAGTTGTAATCCCTTGCAGATTAGCCACCAATGTAACAGCTTGAATAGACATTTCCGACATAATACCCCCAATCAAAATAAAAACAAATTAATGCGATTCACTGGCTAGGCTAAGATACACAATGGTTAGCATCATAAAAATAAACGCTTGTATGGTAATCACCAAAATATGAAAAATAGCCCAAGGAACCCCTAAAAAACCTTGTGAAAACCCTAATAATCCAATCAAAATAAAAATCAATTCACCCGCATACATGTTGCCAAAAAGTCGTAACCCTAGCGATAGCGGTTTTGCCAATTCTTCCACGAGCTTTAACGCGATATTCACGGGAAACAACCAGCACCCAAAGGGTTTGCAGGTTATTTCTTTTAAAAACCCGCCGAATCCTTTAATTTTGATAGCATAAACAATCGTCAATAAAAAGACTGATAGCGACATTCCCAGCGTTAAATTGGGATCTGCGGTAGGAACAGATTTAAAGTGCGGCACCCCTACATTTGCTAACACTCTGGGAAGAAGATCGACTGGGATCAAATCCATGAAATTCATGAGAAACACCCAGACAAAAATCGTTAATGCCAAAGGCGCTATCAACGCGCTTCTTCCATGAAAAGTTTCTTGAACCTGCTTTTGCACAAACTCGTAGAGCAACTCTATAAAATTTTGCATAAAACCAGGAGCGTCTACGGTCGCACGTTTTGCAACACGCCAAAACAGAAAAAGAAAAGTTATACCAATAACCCAAGAAGAAAGCAGTGTATCAAGATAATACGTCCCAAACTCTGTTTTCAGTGTCCAATGTTGCAAATGATGCTGAATGTAGCTCGTCGCATTTAAAGCTTCGCCCAAACTCTCGCTCACAACATTTGTACCTTCTGTTATTTAATCTCCACCTTCTTTGAAATATAGCAGTTGTTTATAAGTTAAGACAAGCAACACTGCGGTAACATATTTTTAGCAGTAGGTTATCAGGTGCTCTAGATTGACTGCGCGTCAGTTTGTTAGGTATCATGCATTCAATTATTACACTTCAATGAGAATATCAACAAGCAACTCAATTGCGCTGCAATAAATCCTAAAAATAAAAATAAGGGGACTAATGCTTGCCATTGAAACACAAGTATAAATAATACAATCGTGGTTAATATTTTGATCGCTTCGCCAATGTAAAAAGCATTGACAATTTTTTTAGCGGTGCTTGCTGTATCCTTAGTTTTAAAAAATATCCGACCAAAGAGAAGTATAGGGAAAAGGCTTACACCAGCGCCTAGCGCAAAAGAAACGCCCTTGTTAAGACTAAACAGATATAGCAGGGCGACGCTAATGCAGGCTATGAATAAAATAACCCAGCCAAGGCGTTGAAAAACAACAGAAACCATATTATGGCTGATGATGGTGAAAGCAGGCTTCAATACGCCAACCGTTTGGATCTATAACAAACGCACCGTAATAATTTGGGTGGTAGTGCGGACGTGTTCCAGGGGCGCCATTATCTTTACCACCCAGTTTTAAACAAGCGGCGTACCATTGATCAACAGCTGCTGCACTCGGCGCTACAAAAGCAAAATGCAAGCCTTGCGCCGTTCCAATGGTTTCGTCTTCGCGTCCACCATCGGCAATCCACAAACACGGGCGGACACCGCCATTGCCATATCCAGCCACACGCCCACCTGGAAACTCAAG
>DAORSV010000068.1:0-7208 GCA_035443705.1 Gammaproteobacteria bacterium | reverse complement strand
GTCTGAAAATCCTCGTGTCCCTGGTTCAATTCCAGGTCTGGCCACCAATAAAATCTATTACCGTCAATTTTAGCCAAGCACCCAAACCCCCTTGCGGGAGTTTTGTGGGAATTAGAATCAATGCCATACAGCAGGTCATTATAAAGCCCTTCGTATATTTTGCGGCTATTCCCTAATTTCGGAGGCACTTCAGTTCTGAGTTCACCTAAATTTGGTTCTGCTTGCAAACATTTAAAAAACGTCTCCTTGGCGTGATATATTTTAACAGCGTCTGTCAGAGTTCAAGGAAAATGAGGTTTGCTAGGTTCCTCCGACGATGCACTGCTTTTATCTTGTGGACGGTCTTTTTTTGGCTCATTCATATGTTTTGGGCCCGAAAAATGCATAGTAGGCGAGCCTGGATGTCCACGCAGTTCTCTTTCAGTGATATAAATCCTTGCTTGTTCTTGGATGTCGGTTAGATGCATAACAATAGGACTGTCTGAAGATTCAGCCTCTTTTTCAACAACTTTTGTTTCTGTTAATACGTTCAATTTTTCATTTTCATGTGCTCGTGCAGCAAATCCAGCAATTTTTAATAAATCTCTAAAAGTGGGAAGAGGGCTTTTGTTATTTTCAATTGCAAATTTTTGGGTGATTCTAAATTCTTCCACCATTGCTTTTGCATTATCTAATTCTAAGCCCTTGTTTTGCAAAATTTCAATCATTTCTGAAGGCTCATAAGGGGGGAAATGTACTTTTAGAAATCTACGCTCTAAAGCAGTAGAAGCAGCAATTCGGCCTTCCATAGAGATGGGATTTTGAGTACCGATGATCATAAAGCCGGGATATATGGGTCGTCTCTTCCCATGAATGCCCATTAATAAATCGTTTAGCAAATCTTCCATCATCGGGCTGCTGTTGATTTCATCAATAATAACAACAGCGCCTTCATCAAAGGCTTGTAATAATAATTTCTTTTTTTCTGCCAATTGCATACTGACAGGCATGATGTAAAAGGTCTTTATTCCTGGTTCGGTAAGTTCATTTTTATCTTTATCAGCGGCTGATTTCCAGTGAAGTTGCGTGAAACCTTGGTTTATCAAGGTATCTATTACAAAATGGCTTTTTCCAACACCTGGCTCACCTTCTAATACCATTCCACCTAAGCCGGCATATTTAAGGGCTTCATTTGCCGTATTGGATTTTTTTAATGTGCGTATAGCCAAAAGATCTAAAATTTGGTTATATGCGGCGTTGCGTGATCCAGTAACAACAAAAGATTTAGATTTTTCTTTTACAGGCGATATAAAAAGCGATGGCGAAGGCGGCAATGTTGGTTTTTTAAAATTGTTTGTTGTACACCATTGCTCAAAGTGTATTTTATCGTTTGGCGGCACAAGCTGTGTACCTATCATATGTACGGCATAAGACAGGCATTCATCCAGCTGAGGTTGTGGTTGTTCTTGGTATTTTTTAATCGCTAATAACGCCATCATTTGTAATTCTCTGGGAGAAATTAAAATGCGCTCATTCGATAAATGGCTAATGTGTTGATAGACTTTTAAAAGTTTTTCTCCTATTATTTTTTTTTCTGCTTGAGTATTTATGTGATGTTTTAAAAGTGGTTGAATTACTTCAACATAGAGATAAGCAGGCGATAGGGGGGCGAAAACAACAGAACCACCGTGACGTTGAAATAGTTCGGGCGTGTTTCGTTGGTAACTAGCAGGGTTACCGGCAAATACAACTTTATGTTCGGGCGTTAGCTTATGATAAGTGTTGCCTATCAATATCCTTGGCGGGCTTTCAAACAGCCCTTCAAATGCTTGGAAATTTCCTTTATCAATATTGGCTTCATCAATAAATAATGTTTTTTTAACGCCTGGTGTTTTATCCACCGCCCAAAGTTCTAGTTCATTTTCAAAAAAGACTTTATAACTGGGTTCTTTGGCTAATTTTTGTTTAATAAAAGTGCTTTTGCCAACCCCCGTACTGCCTGCAATAAACACAAAAGGACGAACTGCTAATGCATTATTAATTTGGCTCAATCTTTTTTGTTCAAAAGCATGGCTTTTTTCTTCAGCTGTTTTATCGTCAAACGGCTCTTCTGTTGCAAAAATATTGAAAGATTCATTCAAGGTATATAATCCTTCCCAATTATCCTCAGGTTTCGCATGGGGATAACAGAGCTGATGCTCTAGGATGCTTTGCCATTTAACGAAAGCGTAGGTCTCTGGCTCAGGGGATTGAGATATTTTTTCGATGGCAGACTGGACTTCTTCTGAAGAAAATATATTTTTATAACGTTTTTCAGCATCTCGTTTTAAGAGAGCCAATAATTCCGCTTTATCTTTTGCTATTGGCAGCAGGATTGTAGAAGTAAAACTAAACTGTTTTTGAGTATCCACTTGATTTTCTGCAACAAGCACCAGCTTACCTTTAACGGCGTTTTTTTCGCCGTTTAGCCAAAAATGTGGTTCATTTGAGCAAAGCGGTGCAAGCGCATCAATCAGTTCTTCTTTAAAGTTGCCTTTTAGGATAACAGTTTTACCTTTTTCTAAAGCTTGCCATAACGCACCTATTTTTTGGGTAAACTTATAATCTAGTGTTTCCGAATTAAACTGAGGGGTCGTAGAAACCAATAAATGACGTGCCTCGCATTCTGAAATAGTTATAATTTTGAGAGACCCGGGGCTTGAGTGCGAATCTTTTAGTGCGGCAATAGCATAATCAATATCTTCGGTAAGAATGACATGACCCTTACATGTAGGAAGTTTTTCAAGAGATATAATAGTTTCAAGACTTCTAGCGATTTCCCTCGATTCAGGCACTACTGAAGATATGACCGCCGGTAGTTTTTTTAGTTTTTGCTTGATAGATTCTGGAAAGCTTTCGGGTAGCGAGACACCAGCTGGAATATCAATATTTAATTTTACGGTATGTTTTTGTGCAAAAGCAAGTAATTCCCCCCATTGGTGCGAAGATAATCCTCGCGTTAATAACAAAGATAAAGTTCCGTTTTTTGTTTTTTCTATCCAACCGGTTTTTAGGTCCAGCTGGTCACCTTCTACCCATTGATAATTTTTGAAATATTGATTAAAAATCGTTGGATTGAGAATTAAGGTTCCACCATTGAGTGTGTTGGGGTCTATAGAGAGTGCATTCCAAGTAGTGCCTTCTAATAGTTTTTCCCATTGATAGCCTTCACTCGTATGCACTTTAAAATTATTTGGTATTTTTATTTCTTTCGCATGAACCATTATTTTTTTATACAACCTGGCTTGTTGCCAAAAAGTTCTAAATTCTTTTAGCCGCCAGGGCGCGTTTTTAAATTCTATTTCTTTTCCTGTCCTCTCTGATTCTAATAATTTTTGTTCTAATAAACCTTCTTCAAAAACCAAATTTTTACCTTGCAAGCACCATTTTCCAAGCAAACTTCCTTTCCAATTTTGTGAATCATATAAATCAATAACGATAGTTTCTTTTTGATCTGTTTTTTGTTCTTTTATAGGCACATGTGTATTTTCTATTAAATTTTCTTCATTGGCGTTAAAAATTAAGTCATCATTGCCGAAAGGAAAAGTAATAACCGAATCAAATCGTGAAAAGAAATCTTCCCCATTATAAGCATCGGGCGTTTTGGTATATAAACCGACAATTAAGGTATTTTCAGGGACATCAACGCCATCGGCTTTTCGGTTGGTGTCGAGAAGACTATTAAATTTAACAATATCATCTGCTTTAAAATTAGACCAATTAACCACCAAGGCAGGATTAGCATGATTAGAACTTAAAAATTGTCTAAGTTTATCACCGGGTGGATCCATTGGCTTTTTAATAACACTTTTGTTGGTTTGTAAATCACGATCTATCCAAGGTGCAGAACAGATTAAATCGTCTGGAGAATCAATATAGTATACTTGCTTTCCGAGGCTAAACATTTGTTTTTGTACGAGCAATCTAAAAGCATCTGTAGTTTCTTCAGAGTCCAGCTTAATCAAGATTTTTTTAAGCGGTTCACCGGTAAGCGGAGAGGTGCCTTGCGCAATATCTAATAGATAAGTATTGAAGTCGTTTTTAGGCGCCATTTTAGTATGCGCTGTCCAGGTTTTAAACCGCGAATGTTCGATATCTTTTTCTGTAATTATTTGTGGGGCAGGTGGTTTAGCTACTTCTGCTTGGTGAAAGGCCAGTTGCTGCGTTTGAGCTTGTTCGGCAATGAGTTGTGGGGATATCTTCTGTTCAAGGGTGGCGCTAACTCCGGGGGCAGTGTGTGATTCAGCTGTTTTTGATTCTAGATCAAGTTTGGTTGCTTTTTCTGCTTCCGCTTTAACTTCTCCTTCTTCTTTAACAGCGTTGCCATTTTCGTCAAAGACGAGAGAATCCGCTTCATACCCCAGCAAGTCAGCCGGGATCCATATACCAGATTCATTTTTTATTTCAACAAAAGCATGGCTCACATTAGTAATAATTCGAACAGAGTAATCTCTTAAATTTTCGTCTGCTTCAATTTCTTTTTTAAAAGCCACCGCACGATGCCTACAAGCACCCACACCGGGTATTTGTGTTTGTATTGCCTTTAAGAGGTCTTGCCCGCTGGCATTAGCCGGTATTTGTAATTTGCCTTCTCCGTAAGCCATATATTTTTGAACGAGTGTTTTTATTTTTTCAGGCATTGCTTGTAGTGTTTCTGATGGATCTGGTTGAGGTACTTTTAGTAAAAATTCAATATTGACCTCTTTAGGCGCTATGTATGCACCTGGTTGTGATTTGTTTCTAATATAATAAAAATTATCTCTTTTAGAGTATTGAATTTCAAAAGAATCATTTTTTATTTCACTTGTGGGTGTCGTCATGCGAAAATGCGTTAAAATTTCTTGAGGATACAAAGAAGGAACACGTGTCCATTTTTCGCTTAATAAAATAGGGGTTTTTCCTTTATATTGTTGAAAATCTGCTTGAGGTTCTATTGTAAGAGTAGGCTCAAAAAGCGATATTGCGGGGTCGCATGGCTCGAGCGTTGTATCATGTGGGGGGTTGCTGAGTGCAAAAGGAGGACTGCTGCCAGGGTTTTCAATAATGTCAACCTTCTCGAAAACATCTAATCGATAAGCAGCGGTTAATGGATCTGCACAATCTATTCCTTTAAAAATCTGTCTACTATTAAACTCTGTTTTATTAGTACGACTAGTATTTGCGTCAACTGTGTATAAATTACTTGTGCCCAAGTTAGATACATCTGATTTTAAAGCATTTTGCCGTCTTCGTTCTAATTGAGACTTTAATGATAATTCAAAGCTTTTACGAGAGATTTCATCTAACTGGATCGCATGTTTTAATACGTGCTCACATAAACTAATGCTTGGGTTGGATACATATAATTTTTTTAATTTTTGTAGAATATTAATAGGTAAATGTTCTGGTTTAAAGACAACGTCGTGTTGTGACAAATTTAAGTATTCGAGCTTACATGTTTTTTCTAAAATATTAGTGACCGTGTCTGGGTGGATAGACTCGAGAACCATTTCTTTTACACTGGCCAGTGTTTTTTGTGGTATAGTACCAGCTTTAAAGTGTTCATTTTTAGTCTTTATACTTAACTTTTTTAAATTATGGGTTTTTTCTAACATGGCAGTTAACGTTTGTGGATTGAGCCTCTCTACGCCTTGCGTATCCCGCGTTTCCTCAAAATCTAATGTTTCAAGTTTCGATAAAGCAGTATCTGAAATATCGGATGGTTTCAATGCACATAATAAATTATCACTCAAATCTATTTTTATTTGTAATTCTTTTAAATTAGGTGCTTTTTCTAAAAAAGCAGAAAAAGCGTCTGCTTCTATATAAGTTATTCCCAACCTTAATTCTTCAAGATTTGATAGCGCACAGTCTAAAATTTGTTGTCGGGTTAAATATTTTGGACGATTTTTTTTATTACTAATACTAATATATAGGTTTTCGAGAGATAACTTTTTGAGGTTTTCACTCGACTTTAAAATGCTAGCAAGTAATTCACTACTTATGGTGGATTCTATTGCTTGCAGGCTTTCTAATTGCTTCAATTCGAAGCGCGGCACATGAAACATGCTGCCTTTTTTAGCAAATGGCGCACATCTATGTAAATCAATGGATTGCAAATGTACATTGTTTTCTAACAGTGCAGCAAGTGTGTCGATTGGGAATTTTGTTTTATTTGCCCTAAGCTCTATAAGGTTTTTAACCTCTAACACAGACTTTGGTTCTAATGATTTGAGTTGCACTCCTTCACTAGAGTTAGGCCAAGTAGCGCTAGATGATAAGTCTAGCTTCCGTAAAGAATAAGCAGTTTCTTGTAAAACCTCGCTTAAGTTGTTTTTTTCTGTTTCTTCTTCGTCATATGCTCCATCATAAACTACGGTTTCAAACTTATCTATTATGGTAAATAGCTTATTAAGTTCTTTTAAAATAGTGGTATGCTTTTCGGGTTCTGTTACATTAATACTATCGTTAAGTATTTTAATGTCAGGCATCTCTGTGCTCAAGTGTTCTTTAAGTTCCTTTAATGAATAATGAGTATTTTCTAATAATTCACTAATAGTGATTCCCGGCAAATCATCGCCTAATAGTTCTTTAAGATTGGCTGTGCCTATATGTGCTATTTCTCTTGCAGGAATATTTTTTTCTGCCATTAACTTAATAATGGTGCTTTTTTTAACAAGCGGAATACGAAAGTTGTCAGTATCTATTAAACCTATGTTATTTGCGGATAACTTGACGAGCAGCGATTGCAATGGCTCGGAAGGGGGTGGTTCTTGATAAACGTAAATATCAAAGCCTTTTGAGATTAATGACAGCAATTCTTGTTTAACTCCGGCTTTTTTTGCTGTAGGCCATTGCCTTGCCGTAAAATCTTCTAAAACGAGTGTTTTCTTTTTTTTGCCCTCGTAAGCTTGTTTTTGAAAACAAGAACTGTGACCTTGCAACATTCTATCTGCATTAAAATCGTCAGCAGTATCTTCCGTAAATTTTAATGTTTGTGTTTGTGCTTCATCGAATAGCCATTCCGGTAACGGCCTATCATTTGTCATTTTGTTATCTCCAACAGACTTATTTATATAGCTTAGACTCTTTTAAGTAATATAAGTTCTTGACCTTAAAAAAGCAACTTATATATACCCATTACACTAATATATTTAGAATTAAAAAAATCCTCTGCCATTACTACCCCACTAACCAACCCCCCGGAATGT
>DAORSV010000067.1:0-7361 GCA_035443705.1 Gammaproteobacteria bacterium | reverse complement strand
CTAGCAGCCAACATTTCTTCCGCATGTGCCAATGTTCTTTCTGTAATCAAAGCCCCGCCTAACATCCGTGCCAACTCCTGAATTCTTTCTGAAGATCCCAATGGCACGATAGTGGTTGTGGTGCTGTCTTTGGTTTGCTTTTTTAATACATTAAAGTGATGGTGCCCTTGCGCAGCAATTTGTGGCAAATGTGTTACACAGAGCACTTGTGCATCTTTGCTTAATTGTCGCAATAATTTACCGACCGTTTCGGCTGTTTTTCCGCTGATGCCCGCATCGACTTCATCAAAAATTAAGGTGGGGGTCGACTGCTTTTGGGTGGTAATGAGCTGAATGGCTAAACTAATACGCGATAACTCACCGCCAGAGGCAATTTTGCGTAGGGGTTGCAAAGCCAGTCCCGGATTGGTTGAAACTAAAAATTCAATATCATCGATGCCGTGTGGACTAGAAACAAGCCTGTTTTTAGAATTTTCATGCGGTGTAGAAAAAGCAATTTTAAAATGGCCATTCGGCATTTCTAAAGTTTGGATACATTGGGTAACCCGTTGTTCTAAAATTAAGGCTGCTTTTTGTCGGCTTTTGCTGAGTTCTATGGCCGCATTCTGATAAGTTTTTTCAGCACTTGCCAGTTTTTCGGTTATTTCTTCTAAGTGCGTGTGAAGGTGAACTAATTTTTTAGCTTCAGTTTCAAGTGTTTTTTTATGTTCTAAAATAGCCTCGGGTTGAATACGATGTTTTCGAGCGAGCGCATGGATCTGGCCTAGACGTTTGTCTATTTCCATCAGTCGATTGGGATCACTGCTTAAGGTTTCTTTAAAGTTTTCGATTTCTACAATAGCCTCGGTTAATTGAATATAGGCGGTATTCAGGAGTTCATGCGCTGTTGTTAGCGTTGCGGTTTGCGTTTTTAGCGTTGAGATTTGATGAAGACCCTGGTAAAGCAGTGTTGTTGCATCTTGGTTGGCGTCATTTTTAAGCGCTGACAGGGCGGTTTCACAGCTAAAAAGCCATTGTTCGGCATGTGCTAGGTGTTTATGTTCGGCATCTAAAGTGGTGAGTTCATCCTGTGCTAAATTTAATTCATCGATTTCTTGAATTTGGTATTGCAAAAGCGTTAGTTTATCATTTTGTCCTTGAAGACTGAGCAGCGTTTGATGTTCTTTTAGAAGCGTTTGATATAAATGATAATTTATTTTGACGGACTTTAATAAATCCGCGTGTTGTAGGTTGCTAGATTTTGTTTTTTTTGAATCTTTTACTGCTGCTATCGCATATGCATCGAGCAAGGTGCGTTGATGTTCGGATTTTAATAAAGACTGATGTTGATGCTGTCCATGAATATTGACCAATTGTTCGCCTAATTCTCTTAATTGGCTGATAGGTACGACGCGGCCATTAATATAAGCCCGAGAGCGACCGTCTTCTGTTAATGTGCGTCGAATAATGCATTCACCCTCTGCCTCAAGGGCGTGTTCTTTTAGCCAGTCTAAGACTGCTGGAAGACGCGTTAATTCAAAAACGGCAGAGATCTCTGCTTGTGGATAGCTATGTCGAACAATACCACTTTCAGCTCGTCCGCCTAATGCTAATTGTAGGGCATCAATCAGAATGGACTTTCCGGCACCCGTCTCACCTGTTAAAACAGTCATACCAGATTGGATATTCAAGGCTAATTGTTCAACGACCGCTAAATGTTGAATAAAAAAATGGGTTAGCATTTATTGTGTGCTCCATCCCAGTTTTTCGCGTAATACCGAAAAATATTCATGGGTTTTGGGGTGGATGAGTGTTAGTTCAAAGGGATATTTTTGAATTGAAATCTGATCACTTGCTTCCAAATCGAAATGCGATTGCCCATCGCAACTCAATTTTGGCTTAATATCGTTGTTCTGTGTAACCACGAGACGAATATCGCTGTCGCTATCTACAACGATAGGTCTACTGCTTAAGGTATGTGGACAAAGTGGCGTAATGGTTAAGGCTTTAAGTGTTGGATAAAGAATAGGACCACCCGCAGATAATGCATAAGCAGTTGAACCTGTCGGTGTTGCAGTAATAATGCCATCGGCTTGTTGACGCAACACAAAGTGATCATTAATGTACACTTCAAAATCAACCATTCGTGCAATGCTACCTGTATATAGAACAACATCATTTAACGCAGTACTTTCGGCCACAATTTTTCCGTGTCGAATAATGCGTGCATTCAGTAAAAATCGTTGTTCTTCCAGATAGTGACCCTCCAAAATGTCATTTAATTCTTGTTCCATATTCTCGGGCAAAATATCCGCCAAAAAGCCGAGCCTGCCTCTGTTGATGCCTACAACGGGCACTTGATGTGCAACGATTGCGCGTGCCGCATTTAAAAGACTGCCATCTCCGCCGATGACAATCACCAAATCAACGGCTTCTCCTAGATATTCTTTGGGTATTATCTGAATGTTGTGATCAAGATTACCTTGATTAGAAAGCAGGGCGGCACTTTGCGTTTCTATGCTTAGGGTATGTCCACGTTTTTGTAAAAAATGGATGAGCTTCTCTAGGGTATCGAGAACACTGCTGTTATTATGTTTTGCGAATAACCCAATTCTGTTAAATCGGCTTGTTTGCTTGTGCATATTTGGCTACCTTGGTAAATTATAAGGCGGACACAGTGATGCGTCCCTAGATAGGGTATAGTGTAGTCGTCTAGCGGATCTGAAACAATGGGGACTTAGATCTGTAGACTGTGTTATCAGGCTTTTCTGGTACAAACATGTTTTAAATGAAAAAATTCTAAATTCCAGATCTGACCCGTTATCTCGCTGGTTTTAATATAGTTATTTAATTAACTCTTTTTTGGAGAATAATTTATTTTGTTAGTTAATGTGATACAATCCCGTTAAAATATCACTTTAATGGGGAAAGATTATGTTTAATATACCAGAAGCAGATTTAGTAGAACAAAAATCAGATACATCAGATGCACCTGTATTTACACTGGTAACGACGGGCATACAAGCAACCATTAGAAATAATGGCTTATATTGCTTGGTGCAGGATCTACTTTCTCAAGATTTATCTTGCGAATACGAAGCAGAAACCAAAGAAAGTGTAGAGTCTACATTATTGGTGGATTATCGTGTCAGTGCGTTGACTGCAGATAAAGCTTTTCTGATTCATTTAACAGAAAAACCAGAAAATGTTTTGTTTCCAGAAGCTGGATTTGAATTTCAAGGCAGTCATCTTAGGGTGGATGCGTTATTTGCAAAGGCTAATACCTTAAAAGCAAAGAAAGGGTTTAGTGCATGTCATTATACGGCAGAATATAAAAACTCACATACGAATGAATTAATTGTTGTGCATGCCTATATTGGAAAAAATGGAATTATTTCATACCAAACAAAAAAATATAAATCAGAGAGCGACAAAATAAAAGGCATAGGAGAAGACTTGCCAGTTAATTCGACATTAAAAGACATGATACAAAAAAATGCAGAGTCTGCGGTAACGCTTTCAGAAAAACTAGAAAAAGAAAAGCACAAACGTTCTATGAAAGCGAAAGAAGCATCTTATAAAATAGATGCAAACCTTGACGCTGTGTTGCAAAAAATTCTTATCAATAGTAACCAAAGCGGCCGCTCGCAATTAAAAGTGGAATATGGAGAGTTGCTCAGCACTTTTTTAGCGGTTGTAGAAGTCATTAATCGTTATAGTGATGAAGAAATAGACCAACGTGGTGTATTATTACGGCAATTTTATGCGCTTATGAATCGTCCAGTCGTTGCTATTAAAACGACAGAACTTAAAGAAGCAAATGAAAACCAAATTGAGCCAGCAGATTCGTTAGATACAGTGCAACCAAATGAGGTAGAAGAAAGCCCATCGATAAAACCAAAAAGCAAAGAAGAGTTGCAGCTAGAAGAAGATGCAGCATGTGAAATTGTCTTGATTGAAGAGATCAAAACATTAATGAAAAAGCTTGGGCCTTTGATTGTGCCACAAAAGGTGTTAGATACGGGTAAATTAATTTTACGTCAAACGCTTAAACAAACAGTGAATCTAAAACTCATTGAACTGGCTTTTTTGTCCAGTATCACTCAAAAAAACGATACTTACTTAGTGCAAGTTGCAACGGAGTTGAATAAGATTTCAACGCTGCTTGAAGCTTTCAAGAAAGCGGTAGAGTTTGGTGAGCTGGAGCGTGTTATTCAATTGTATCCCTATGTACAAAATGAAAGTCTTGAGCCTATTTTTTATAGACTCATTTCAGAAAAACTTGTATCATCGAGTGGAGAAGAGCTTAATAAAACAATAGCGATAGCTGAATTCTTTTTTGAACATTCAAACCGTTATCGTCAATGTATTAGAGTGTTCGATCTGATGCTCGTGTCTCGTCGGGAGACTACTACTAAGTATTCTTTACTCTTCAGTGCTTTTTTGGAGGGAAATTACTTGGCGTTTGAACTCATGTTAAATCAAGGATTTAATCCAAATGGAGTGGGTCTTGTCTGTGAAGAAGTAACAGCTTCAGTGCTGCATGCAATAGTGTGTTTTATGGGGGAAGAATCTTCCGAATTTACAGATACACGATATATAACAGCTTTGTTAACTTTTGATGCTTTAGTTGATAAAAAAACAGCGAATCTAGCGTCTAATACGTCGGAGGCTTTCAGTTCCGTTGCTGCACAAAAGATATCCAAAAAACTTTTAAAGGAAAATAAAATGCACATTACGCTTGCTTCGCAAGCTAAGAAGCTTCAAATAAGGGAAGAAGGTTTTGATGCTCTAGAACTTAAAAAAATTCTCAGTTTTGATTCAGCGTTAAAAATGTTATGTTTTGTTAATGAAATTCCTAAGATTGAGTTGTTAACGCTTCTTGCATCTGAAAGTAGTTTATCTTCTTTAGTACTTTCCATTGCATCGTTGATTAATGTTCGGAGTGTTAACACTAGACTTGTAGTCGGTGTAAAAGAACTCGAGTTTTTTGCCTGTAATAATGTTACAACAGCCGATCTCGTTCGTGACGAATTGTTGTCTATTTCTGTTGATAAAAGTGATAAAAGATATGTGGTGCATATTGCCTATCATACCAATCCTGCACAAGAGGAAGCTTGGTGTCAAAATCTTGGCTTACTCATAAACGCTTTATCTGAAAAATACGATGAAATTTTAGCGCAGGATCCAGCGCAAATTGATCGCCTTGACACGTTTTTAATAGAGAAAGCAAAAAAAACTGAAGATTTACTTGATAAAACGAATCTTTTAAGAGCAGCTTTATACTTGCAGTTATTTAATTCGCAATTATCTTTTCAAAATGCACAAAAAATAGTGCAGAGATTGTGTTATATAGAACAAGCTTATTCCTGTAATAGTCTTGTTGATCCTCTCTCCAAGATACGTTGCAAGACTACTTTAAATAGCGCGCTTAGTTGTTGTACAGATTTGGCCTGTTCAAAAGAGCTGCAAGCAACGCCTTTGTTCGCTTACACAATTAAGAGATTAAAATTATTAGGTGCATCACCCAAAGGCTTCCGAGTAGAAGCAGATGGGTCTGTCACCGTCACCATCGGTGAGAGTTATGTTTCTGATTTAAAACAATCTATGGGTGTTCCGCTTACACTGGTCGCTCAAAATCATGCTAAGCAAGCCCCTTCTTTAAGTGCGTTAGCAAATGATGAGACAAGGTCTGCAACGCCAGTTGCCCAGACAGCGTCAGTTGCTTCAAGCAAAGAAAATCCGAAAGAAAAAAAGAAAAAGAAGAAAAAAAGATAAAATGCTAAAGCATAAGCGAGTACAATTGCCTTGCCCTTGAATTTACACCAATAGACCCCATCTGTTAATTTTGTAGGGCGGGTGAAGAGTCGGCGTAGGCCGGCTCCTGCAGTGTCCCACCGTAAAAGAGGAGAGAGGCAAGTGAGCAACAATGACGAAACAGCCCAAACGACCGAGACATCGGAGAATCCAGTGATCCCAGAAAACCCCGAGAATTTAGCAGATTTGCTAGAGGAAGCCAGGCGAAAAACGGCCGAGAATTGGGATTTGTTTTTGCGCACACGTGCAGATGCAGACAATATCCGTAGACGCGCCACGATAGATGTCGAAAATGCACATAAATATGCTGTAGAGAGGCTTGCAAAAGAGCTGTTGGCAGTGGTTGATAGTTTGGAACATGGATTAGCAGCGGCAGATACCGATAGCAAGGCGCTAAAAGAGGGAATGGAGCTAACTTATAAATTATTGCTAGATACTTTGGAAAAATTTGGAATACTAGCTATTAATCCAGCGAACGAGCCTTTTGATCCAATGAAGCATGAGGCACTGACGGCGCAAGTCAAGAACGATGTTGAGCCAAATACGGTATTAATGGTGGTTCAAAAGGGCTTTACTTTGCAAGATCGCTTGTTGCGGCCTGCGCGGGTAATTGTTTCTAAAGTAGACGCTTCGGAGACTTGAAAAGCAGAAGTTTGACCCAACTTATAGTACTAGAAGGTGAGCGCCTGCGCTCATAAGCGAAAGCCAGGTTTTAAATGAGGAGATTATAGAGATGAGTAAAGAAGTTATTATTGGAATCGATTTAGGAACCACCAATTCTTGTATTGCGATTATGGAAAATGGCGTCGCAAAAGTTATTGAAAACAGCGAAGGTGCGAGAACAACGCCTTCCATTGTTGCCTATACGAAAGACAAAGAAAAATTGGTCGGCGGTCCTGCTAAAAATCAACGTATCACCAATCCAAAGCAAACTTTTTATGCGGTTAAGCGATTGATTGGTCGTCGTTTTGATGATCCCGTGGTTGCGAAAGATAAAGACATTGTGCCTTATGGTATTGTGCGTGCGGATAACGGCGATGCTTGGCTACAAGGCTCAGATGAGAAATTAGCGCCGCAACAGATTTCTGCCGAAGTGTTAGTTAAAATGAAAAAAACAGCCGAAGATTATTTAGGCAGAGAAGTGCATTCTGCAGTGATTACCGTTCCTGCTTATTTTAATGATTCTCAGCGTCAGGCCACAAAAGATGCGGGTCGTATTGCAGGGCTAGATGTTAAACGTATTATCAACGAGCCAACGGCGGCAGCGCTTGCCTTTGGTATGGATAAACAAAAAGGCAATATGGTTATTGCCGTATTCGATTTGGGTGGTGGTACTTTTGATATTTCGATTATCGAAATTGCAGAAGTCGATGGCGAACATCAATTTGAAGTACTCGCGACCAATGGAGATACCTTTTTGGGCGGTGAAGATTTTGATGTCCGTGTAATGGATTATTTGGTTGCTGAATTTAAAAAAGAATGCAATGTTGATTTGAAGAATGATCCGATTGCTTTGCAGCGTTTGAAAGAAGCGGCAGAAAAAGCCAAAGTTGAACTTTCTTCAC
>DAORSV010000066.1:6182-7436 GCA_035443705.1 Gammaproteobacteria bacterium | reverse complement strand
GTGATAGATTCCAGTGGTTTTCGATCTAATATCGGTATTATTCTCGCTAATCATGCTGGCCGCGTCTTTTGGGCAAAGCGTGTTCGTCGAGATGCTTGGCAGTTTCCACAGGGAGGGATGAACCCAGATGAAACCCCAGAGCAGACGCTTTTTAGAGAATTGGAAGAAGAAGTCGGTCTAAAAGAGCAAGATGTGACTATTTTAGGTCGTACGGATCGTTGGCTAAGATATCGACTGCCTACTCGTTTGATACGAAAGACAGTGCCCATTTGCGTTGGGCAAAAACAGTTATGGTTTTTATTACGGTTAGAAGGTGATGATAGTCTCATCCGACTTGATAAAACACACAAGCCAGAGTTTGATGACTGGCAATGGGTGAGTTATTGGTTTCCGCTAAGGCAAGTGGTCTCATTTAAACGTGAAGTTTACAGACGTGCACTCAAAGAACTTGCGCCTTTGCTTTTTTGGAGGCACGCGGAGCAGGCACTTGGGGATCGACCTTTAGATTATTTGTTGTAGCGCCAATTTGCGATATACTTCTCTCATGCTCACTTTCCCTGATATCAATCCCGTTGCATTACAGATAGGCCCATTGGCCATCCATTGGTATGGGGTTATGTATGTGATAGGTTTTGTCGGTGTGTTTTGGTCTTGTTATGTGCGGCGTACCGAATCTCACTCGGGATCCGCGCCTTGGGAAAGAGACGAGATTGTTGATTTATTATTTTATGGCGCCATGGGGGTCATTTTTGGCGGTACCTTAGGTTATTTACTATTTTACCAACCACAGGTTTTTTTTGATGATCCGCTCAGACTTTTTCGTTTTTGGGAACCCGGGCGTTCTTTTCATGGCGGCTTGTTGGGTGTTCTTCTGGCTGTCTTTATATTTGGAAAAGTTCATCGACGACATTTTTGGGCGATAACGGATTTTATTGCGCCAGCGATTCCGATTGGGATAATGGCGGGACGTCTGGGTAATTTTATTAATGGCGAGTTGTGGGGGCGTATTACAAACATGCCTTGGGGCATTGTCTTTCCATATGCGGGCGCAATGCCGCGACATCCTTCACAGTTGTATGAATTTGGATTAGAGGGATTGAGTCTCTTTCTTATTTTGAATGTGTACGCTAAAAAAACCAGAAGGACTGGCGCTGTATCTGGTTTGTTTTTAGTGTGTTACGGATTATTTCGTTTTGGGATAGAATTTTTCCGCGAGCCCGATTTTGATCAGGGTTTTGTTGCATTGGGGTGGAT
>DAORSV010000066.1:0-6082 GCA_035443705.1 Gammaproteobacteria bacterium | reverse complement strand
AATATGCGTATTGCATTAATTGCAGCGATGAGTGAAAATGGCGTGATTGGAAATCATAATGCGCTCCCGTGGCACTTGCCGGAAGAATTAGAATATTTTCGCGAAAAAACTCGTGATAAGCCGGTTATTATGGGACGTAAGACGTTTGAATCAATAGGTAGTAAACCCTTGCCAAATCGATTAAATATTATTTTAACCCATGCATTGCATTTTACAGCTTTAGATTGCAAAGTTGTGCATTCAGTAGAGGATGCATTAAAGGCGGCAGGTGATTGTGAAGAAATCATGGTGATCGGTGGCGCTGAAATTTACGAAGCTTTTTTATCCGTTGCTTCTAGAATTTATTTAACGGTGATACATCAAACATGTATTGGTGATACGGTTTTTCCGACAGTTGATTGGTTTGCCTGGAAAACTCTGTCAGAGGAAAAGCGAGATGGATTTACGTTAAAAGTATTTGATAAAAGATGACATTCAAAAGCCGAATTTTAGGATATCTTGCATATTATATTACGCTGTTATTGAGGTTGACATTGCGGGTGGTAATATCCAAACATCCGGAATACAATTCGAAAACGCAATATTTGTTTGCATTTTGGCATGGAAAACAGTTGTTACCTGTTTTTCAATTGCAAAATCATCATACGCGTCGGGCGGTGCTAGTCAGTCCCTCTCGAGATGGCGACATGTTAACGGTTTGGTTAAAAAATTTAGGGTACGAGGTCATTCGCGGTTCTTCTCGGAAACAGAATATCCGTGCGTTGGCAGGCATGATCCGAAAACTGAAAGCGGGATATTCATTGGGCTTTGGAATCGATGGACCCATTGGTCCTATTTATAAAGTCAAACCGGGGATGACACACATGGCTCAGAAATTGCGGATTCCCATTATTCCTGTTGGCAGTGCATTTAGCCGTAGCTGGGTTTTTGAAAAAGCCTGGGATAAATACGAGATCCCAAAACCTTTTGCAAAAGCTGTTTTTTATTTGGGTAAACCGTTTATTATTGAAAAAGAAGTCGATCTTGCCATCAGTAATGGTATGCTGGAAGGATTGATAATACAGGCAGAAATAACAGCAAGAGCACTTTTGTAGGATTTTTTATGGCAAAAAAGAGTTACACCGCTGAATCTATCGAGGTGTTAAGTGGGCTTGATCCGGTACGTAAGCGTCCGGGCATGTATACCGATACCGCACGCCCCAATCATCTTGCGCAAGAAGTTATCGACAATAGTGTGGATGAGGCGATTAGTGGGTATGCGAATAGCATAAAAATTGTGCTGCATGCCGATGGTGCATTAGAAGTCTCTGATAATGGTCGCGGGATGCCAGTGGATATTCATCCACAACACAAAGTCTCTGGTATAGAATTAATTTTAACGCGTTTGCATGCAGGTGCGAAATTTTCTGGAAAAGATTATCGTTTTTCGGGTGGATTGCATGGTGTAGGCGTTTCAGTTGTGAATGCCTTATCTAAGCGATTAGAGGTTTGGGTAAAACGTCAAGGCCAGGTTTACCACATGGCCTTTGAGCAAGGAGAAGCCGTATCTAAGCTGAAAGTGATTGGAAAATGTGATAAAAATGAGCAAGGCACCACGGTTAAATTTTGGCCAGAGCCTAAATATTTCGATTCTTCCAAAATTTTAAGCAAACCGCTTAAACACTTATGTCAGGCTAAAGCCGTATTATGCCCAGGGTTGACTGTTCGTCTTGAAGATCATCAAAATAACGAAGGACCTTTTGAATGGTGTTATGCCGGTGGTCTTAAAGCCTATCTTTTAGAGCAAGTGGGTAATCGAGCCATTTTACCCGAAGAGCCTTTTGAAGGATTATTTGAAGGGAATGATGAAATAGCCAGTTTTGCGGTTGTGTGGACACCATTCGATCCTGAATCATTTCAAGAAAGCTATGTCAATTTGGTGCCAACTGCGCAGGGAGGAACCCACGTTAATGGGTTACGCACGGGTTTGTTAGAAGCCATGCGCGAATTTTGTGAGCTTCGAAATTTATTATCCAGAGGTGTTAAATTAGCGCCAGAAGATATTTGGGATAAGATTAATTTCGTGCTGTCGGTTAAATTGTTGGATCCGCAATTTTCAGGGCAAACCAAAGAGCGATTATCTTCTCGACAAGTAGCTGCTTTTGTTTCAGGTGTTGTAAAAGATTCATTTAGTTTATGGTTAAATCAACATGTTCAAATTGCAACGCAGCTTGCAGAATTTGTTATTGAAACTGCGGAAAAACGGTTGCGTCAAGGCAAAATGATTGCACGTAAAAAAATTACGCAAGGTCCTGCCTTACCTGGAAAATTAGCCGATTGTACGCTGCAAGATCTCAATCGATGCGAATTGTTTTTAGTGGAAGGGGATTCAGCAGGTGGATCTGCTAAGCAAGCACGCGATCGCACCTTCCAAGCCGTTATGCCGCTCAGAGGAAAGATATTAAATACTTGGGAAGTCGCATCACTTGAAGTGTTAGCTTCTCAGGAAGTTCATGATATTTCTGTTGCGATAGGTGTTGATCCCGGCGTTGAGACATTAGAAAAATTGCGTTATGGTAAAATTTGTATTTTGGCAGATGCGGATTCAGATGGACAACATATTGCGACCTTGCTGTGCGCTTTATTTGTAAAGCATTTTAGATCCTTAGTGGAAGCAGGTCACTTGTATGTGGCAATGCCGCCTTTGTATCGTATCGATGCAGGCAAAGAAGTGTATTATGCCCTAGATGATTCAGAAAAACAGGGGATTATTGATAGAATTGTGGCCGAAAAAGCAAAAGCAAAAATCGTGGTGCAACGCTTTAAAGGCTTGGGTGAAATGAATCCGATACAACTTCGAGAAACCACCATGGCGCCTGATACACGACGCTTAGTACAATTAAAATTGATAACGGAAGAAGACACCGTCAATTTTATGGATATGCTATTGGCTAAAAAACGTGCAGCCGATAGAAAACAATGGTTAGAAAGTAAAGGTAACTTAGCAGATGTCTAAAGCAAAAATGGTTAAAGTCTCTAACGACGAGCAACAATCTCTTAAAGCATTCACCGAGCACGCCTACTTGGATTACTCGATGTATGTTATTTTAGATCGCGCTTTGCCCAATATTGCCGATGGTTTAAAACCGGTACAGAGACGTATTATTTATGCGATGTCGGAGCTCGGTTTAATTGCGACAGCCAAATATAAAAAATCAGCGCGTACCATTGGGGATGTTTTAGGGAAATTTCATCCGCACGGAGAAACCGCTTGTTATGAAGCAATGGTATTAATGGCGCAATCATTTTCTTATCGATATCCCTTTGTGGATGGTCAAGGAAATTGGGGGTCACCCGATGATCCAAAATCGTTTGCTGCAATGCGTTACACAGAAGCACGATTGTCTCCTTATGCGAATGCGTTATTAAGCGAATTAGAACATGGTACGGTGGATTGGGCTTCGAATTTTGATGGTACTTTGGAAGAACCTAAATTATTGCCTGCGCGTTTGCCAAATGTATTGCTTAACGGCACAACCGGCATTGCCGTTGGTATGGCAACAGATATTCCATCCCATAATTTGGGCGAGATCGTTTCAGCGTTAATTTATTGTCTTGAAAATCCAGATGCGTCTATTGAACAACTTTGTAACATTGTTCAGGGACCCGATTTCCCAACGGAAGCCGAAATTATTACCCCAAAAAGCGACATTTTAAAAATGTATCAATCGGGGGGGGGATCATTAAGAATGCGCGCAGTTTATACCATCGACGAGGGTGATATTATTATTACAGCGTTGCCGCATCTGGTTTCTGGTAGTAAAGTTTTAGAGCAAATCGCGGCGCTGATGCAAGCCAAAAAGTTACCTTTAGTGTCTGATTTGCGCGATGAATCTGATCATGAAGAACCCACACGCTTGGTTATTACGCCGCGCTCTAATCGAGTCGATGTTAATTCACTGATGGCGCATTTGTTTGCGACAACGGATTTAGAACGCACCTATCGCGTTAATTTAAATATGATTGGATTAGATGGTAGACCACGCGTTAAAAATTTAAAAGAAATATTATTTGAATGGTTAATTTTTAGACAAGAAACGGTTCGCCGTCGATTGTCGTATCGACTCGAAAAAGTTATCACGCGCTTACATGTGTTAGACGGATTTTTAATTGCATTTTTAAATCTTGACGAAGTTATCCGTATTATTCGTTATGAAGACGAACCTAAACGTATGTTAATGGCAAAGTTTGGATTGAGTGATACACAAACCGAGGCAATATTGGATTTAAAATTAAGACATCTTGCGAAGTTAGAAGAAAATAAAATTCGTGCCGAGCAAAAAGAATTGACGGAAGAACGCATTAATTTGGAAAAAACTTTGGGTTCCGATCAGCGTTTAAAGACGGTGCTCAAAAAAGAATTAGAGCAAGACCTCAAAACCTATGGCGATAAGCGACGTTCTCCAGTTGTCGTACGCTTCGATGCCAAAGTACTAGAAGAGATTGATAAGCCGCCTGCAGAGTCAGTGACGATTATATTGTCTAGCAAGGGATGGGTGCGTTCGGCAAAAGGGCACGAAATAGATCCCACAACACTGAGTTACAAAACCGGGGATGAATTTAAACTTGCGGTTGCAGCCAGAAGCGATCAACCCGTTGTATTTTTGGATTCCACCGGAAGAGCCTATACCTTAGCTGTACAAAGTTTGCCGTCTGCCCGTGGGCAGGGCGAGCCATTGACGGGGCGTATTAATCCGCCACCGGGTGTTACTTTCGATAGCGTGTTGGTGGGCGAGAATACCGACCGTTATTTGTTAATGTCTAATGCGGGTTATGGTTTTATTATTCCGTTTTCAGAGCTTCTGGCTAAAAATAAAAATGGTAAAGCGATTGTAAAGATAAAAGAAGGCCAACGGTTATTGCCTGCGCTGAAGGTTTCCGACAATAAGGCATTGGTTGCTGTTGCGACTGGAGACGGACGTCTCTCGTTATTCCCATTGTCTGCAGTGCCCGATATGACAAAAGGTAAAGGCAATAAATTAATGGGCGTTAAAAAAGAAAGCAGCATTATTTATGCTGCTGTATTAATGCCAAATCAAACACTAACGGTATTGGCGGGTCGCAAAAAGCTGGAATTAAAACCCAAAGAGTGGAAACCTTATCTAGCCGAAGCAGGGAGCCGTGGGATTAAGTTACCTAAAGGTTTTGAAAAAGTTCAAAACCTTATTGTTGAGGCGTAATAATACATGCATTATAAAATTGTGATCGCCTCAACTAATGAAGGAAAAATCAGAGAAATCCACAAAATTCTACAGGAATTAGATGGCTTAAAAATGGATCTGAGATCGTTAAAAGACTACAACATCCCTGAGCCCGACGAACCGCATCAGAGCTTTATGGGAAATGCCATTCATAAAGCAAAATATTATGCACAGTATACAAAGTTACCGACTTTATCAGAAGATTCAGGCTTAAGCATTGAAGCTTTAAATGGATTTCCGGGTGTTAGAACAAAAGAGTTTGGGACTGAATGTGATGGCAGAGAGCGTGGATTGGCAAAGACATTTATAAGATTAGCAGAAATGCTAAAAGAGACAGGTAATTATACTGCTTGTTTTAATAGTGCGACTGTTTTATATATTCCATCTCATGATTATTTAATCACGCATGAAGCAAAAGATGACGGTACTTTGACTTTTCCACCGCGTGGAGACGATGGTTTTGCTTATGATCCCGTCTTTGTGCCAAAGGGGTACGACAAAACCTTTGCAGAATTGGGATTGGAAATCAAAAATAAGATTAGCCATCGGGCGCAAGCCATGCAGGGATTAATCGAAAAATTTCGGCAATTTTTAGCAAATTAAAGCATTCTGCTCCGATCGCTTTGTGATTAAATAAGGTGAATAAATAACCAGTATTTCATGTTGAGCTAGTTGTACAAAATATCTCATAATCCAACACGGGGGCATTTTGGTTAAAAATCCACTTTAGCAGCGTAAGTTTAACTTTAGGTGGTCTGTTATACCCTTAAGTTTTACCTTACTAATATGGAATATATTCCGAATTAGTGATACTATTTAGGAATGAGTTCCGGATTAGTTTA
>DAORSV010000065.1:2414-7590 GCA_035443705.1 Gammaproteobacteria bacterium | reverse complement strand
TGTCCCCATCGTCTAGAGGCCTAGGACATCGCCCTTTCACGGCGGTAACAGGGGTTCGAATCCCCTTGGGGACGCCATTCTAGCGCGGCTTATATTGCGCAGCAGCTCATTTCGAATTCGAAATGATGCTCGAGTTGTTTAGGGCGACCCGATTCTGTGTAAGTCAAAAACCGGACATTGATCCGATGCTTATTGCCACTGACTTCAGGGTAGATGTTTGCATCAAGAGGGAGCGCAATCCTGAGTAGTTGACAAGGGTTTTGCGTATCCAGTGAGCGTTGAAAAAACCCCTGTTCTGCCGTTTGGTTTTCAAAAAAAGCACTATTACGAATCAGTGTTAGTAAAACAGAAATCCCATTGATTAAAGGTTGGATTGCAGATACCCATCGAGATAAACACTCAGCTTTTATGGCCATGGGTTGATTTAGCCAGTAGTGGTAGCTCGGAATATCAAACCCACAGGTTCCACCTGTAATGACGGTTCGCTGGCGAACACAGTTTAATAAATCATTATCTTTAATTTCAGCACCCAGTCTTCCTGGTAAAAGCTGAATTTGTTGTTGTTGCGTGATTAATTCTTCTAAGGTTTGGTTCAATCGGTCTCGATCAACGCCGGGGGATTCTAAAAGACGCGAAAGCCCACTGATATGTCTATCTAATTCTTTTAATACTTCGGAGCGAATATCTGTTCTGTCGAGTATGGTTAAAATTTCAATTAACGCGGTGACAGACGCGTGACTTTCCCAGATAAAACGACCATTTTGAAAGTGGGTAACCTGAGAAAATAAATGCTCTAGCCTTAGAAAAGCACGTATGCGCTCATTAAGTGGCTGTTCGTATAGAATTGAATTTAGCATACAAGGCACTATAACAGATATCGATATTTTGTCGATATCTGGCTGGTTATTGTGGAAATTATTTAGATAGCTCAATATAATGCTGATGAAGCGCGGACACTTTGTTTTTAAGGGTTTCTAGTGTGTCGGTATTCTCAATCACATCGTTTGCCTTTTGTAACCGTGTGTTTCGGTCTACTTGGGTTTGAATAATTTGTTGAATAACATTGAAGGGCGTTGCGTCGCGTTTTTGTATCCGCTCTATTTGAAGATTTAAGGGACAATCTACTACTAAAATGCGATCAACAATATCTTCGAAATGTGCCTCTATAAGTAAGGGGATCTCAACAATGAAATATGGTGATTTTTTTTCTGTTCTGGACTTATGATGTTTAGAATATTGTAGAACGCTTTCTTTAATGCGTGGGTGTAGTAATTTTTCTAACCAACTTCTGTCGGCCGTAGATTCAAAAACAAGGGATCGTAATTTTGTGCGATTCAGGGTGCCATCTTTGTGTAAAATTTCTTCGCCAAAATGTTGGACAACTTCTTTTAATAGGGGTTGATTAGGTTCTACTAATCGCCGAGCAATTTCATCCGTATCAATGGCGAACACACCACAATCACGAAAATATTGTGCAATGATTGATTTGCCAGATCCAATTCCACCCGTTAGACCAATAATCATAAGACAAACATTTTAAAATAAAAGAGATTAAACTGCGAATCCCAGAGTAATGCTAAAAATCCCGCAATGGCGAGGAAAGGTCCATACGGGATTGGAATATTTTTGTCCTGCGCACGAAACACAATCAACCCTATACCGAAAATGGAACCTAAAAGAGAAGAGATAAGAATAATCATGGGTAACGATTGCCAGCCAAGCCAAGCACCGAGCATTGCTAACAATTTAAAATCACCGAAGCCCAAGCCGTCTTTTCCGGTGATCCATTTATAACTCCAAAATACGGCAAGCAAACTCAGATATCCACTGATCGCGCCAATAATGGCATTGGTTGGCGTTGCAAATACATCAAATGCATTAATGAATAATCCGAGCCACAAAGTGGGCAATGTGATTGAGTCTGGTAAAATAGTATGTTCAGCGTCAATAAATGCAAGAGAGACTAACGACCAAGTTAATAGTAATCCCGCGGGCGTTGCCCATGTCAGCCCAAACCGCGTTGCTACTACAACAGATAAAACAACGGTTAGTAATTCAACCAAGGGGTATTGTATGGAAATTTTTCGATGACAATGATGACATTGTCCCCTTAGCCACAGATAACTTAACAGTGGAATGTTATGAAACCACGTGATAGGTGTCTGACACTGTGGACAATGAGAAGCTGGAAACAGCAGCGTACGAAACATCGATGATGTATTTTCTGCAGGTGAATCCATCATGCAAGGTACTCGCACGATAACTACATTGAGAAAACTACCCATCAACAGACCCAACAGGCCTGCACCAAAGAGGAGAATTGTTTGGTATTCTGTTGCTAAGGATAGCAAAATCATGTTGTTGCGTGCTCCAAAAAGTGTTTCTTGACAAGCTATATAATAGATCCCATTTTGAAAATAGGCAGATACATGGCTATAACGAGTCCACCTACAACAACGCCTAATATAACCATAATTATCGGTTCTAAGAGACTTGTCAATCCGTCAACCGAGGTATCGACCTCTTCCTCATAAATGGAGGCGATTTTACTAAGCATATCTTCTAGTGCACCCGACTCTTCTCCTATCCCAATCATTTGTATTACTAAGTTTGGAAAAATCTCTGTTTTTTTCATCGCAACACGCATACGCTCTCCGGTAGAGATCCCCTCTTTAATTTCTAGGATAGCGGTGCGATAAACAATATTATTAGAGGCTCTGGCAACCGATTCTAGAGCCTCCGTTAAAGGAACTCCGGCAGCTGAAGTGGTTGAAAGTGTACGTGCAAAGCTTGCAATCACAGTTTGCTTTAAAATTTTTCCAAAAACGGGCAATTTTAAAGAAAATCTTTGTAGGGTATGCTGAAAAGAGAGGTTCGTCTTATAAAGGTGCATCAATACATATCCGAGAATAACCAGGGCACCAAAGATATAAAGCCCGTAATTTTGTAGGGCATCGGACATATGAAGCACAAGCTGCGTAAACGCGGGTAGCTCTGCGCCATATCCTTGAAACATGTCTTTAAAAGTGGGCACGACTTTTATTAGTAAAATAGCGGAAACCACGCCTGCGATAATAATAATAGCGGTAGGATAATAAAGCGCTTTTTTAACTTTTCTTTTAAGCGAATCCGTTTTTTCTTTATAGAGCGCAATCCGATCGAGCATTGTATCGAGTGTACCGGATTGTTCACCTGATTCTATGAGGCTGCAATAGAGCTCATCGAAATATCGGGCATTTTTTCTGAGCGCTATCGAAAATGCGCTGCCACTTTCGACATCCATTTTTATTTTTTTAGCCAGTTTTCCGAGAGCGCCGGATGGATCACCTTCTGAAATAATAGTTAATGATTGTGCGAGCGGGATCCCCGCGCTTAACATGGTTGCCATTTGGCGTGTAAATAAGGATATTTCTTCAGTTTTTACCTTTTTTTCGCGATTAAAAATAGAAATAGATTTCTTTTTTATTTTCAGGACATTAATACCTTGTGTTTGAAGTAAAGTTCTTGCGCGTGAGAGTGTTGGAGCCATGATTTCCCCAAAAACCTTATGATTTTTTTTGTCGAGGCCTTCAAATTGATAAATTTGTATTTTTATATCACCAGCCTTTTTGGGTGCAGAGGATTTTTTCATAACGAATCCTTAATCCTTAGTAACACGAGAAAGTTCTTCTAGGCTGGTTAGCCCTTGTTTAACTTTATTTAAACCAGATTTTCGCAAATCCCACATGCCAGCTTTAACTGCTGCTGAGTAAAGATCAATCGCATTACCCCCAGCCATAATAATACTGCTAATTTCTGGGGTAACATAAAGCGCTTCATAGATACCTATACGACCCTTATAACCATTTTTGCATTTGTCACATCCTTTGGGTTCAAAAAGTTGCAAACTAGAAAGTTCATTTTGTGAAAAACCTAACTGTAAAAGAGTTGGTTCAGGAATAATAGCAGCTTTTTTGCAGTGTTTGCACAGTAATCTTGCTAAACGTTGTGCAATTACCAGTGTAACGGAAGTGGCAAGATTATAAGCAGGAATACCCATATTAATCATGCGCGTTAAGGTGTCGGAAGCGCTATTTGTATGAAGTGTTGAAAGAACCATATGCCCTGTTTGAGCGGCTTTAACGGCGATTTCAGCAGTTTCGAGATCTCGTATTTCACCGACCATAATGACATCAGGATCTTGTCTTAAAAAGGCGCGTAATGCAGCAGAGAATGTTAAGCCTGCTTTTACATTCACATTGACTTGATTGATCCCAGGCAGATTAATTTCCACTGGATCTTCACAGGTCGATATATTCACTTCATTTGTGTTAAGAATATTGAGCGCTGTATAGAGCGAAATCGTTTTGCCACTCCCCGTTGGTCCTGTGACTAAAACCATGCCTTGTGGTTTATGAATAGCTTTGATAAAGAGATCTTTTTGTGCGCTTTCGTAACCCAATGCGTCTATCCCGAGTTTTGCACTGCTGGGATCTAAGACTCGCATCACAACTTTTTCACCAAATAATGTTGGGCAAGTACTAACGCGAAAATCGATAGTTCGATTGTTAGAAATTCGCATTTTAAATCGACCATCTTGCGGAATCCGTCGTTCAGAAATATCTAAACGTGCCATGACTTTAAGGCGTGCTGAAAAACGATTTGAAATATTGACGGGTGGTGTGGAATTTTCATAGAGTATACCATCGCGACGAAATCGAATACGATATGTTTTTTCATAAGGTTCAAAATGTAAATCCGAAGCACCTAAATTGACAGCATCCAAAATAACTTTATTGATAAATCGAACGATAGGCGCATCTTCTGCATCGGTGCCCAGGGTTGTTTTAGAAGATTCTTCACTGTCATCTCCATTTAAAATATCTATGCTTTCTAGATCAACGTCTTCTAAATTGCCAAGTGATTTTTCCGAGGAAGTGGATAACACTTTTTGAATTAATTCATTAAATTTATGTTCTGTAATCAGAATGGCTTCAGTGTTTGTATTGGTTTGATATCTAATTTCATCCACTGCTTTAAGATTTGTTGGGTCCGAGATGGCAACGTAAAGACGATTACCTCGCCGAAAAATGGGTAAAGCATGATATTGTACAACAAGATCTTGGTTAATAAGATCAGTGGGAATGTGTTGAGTATCAAATGCATTAAGATCAAGAAAAGGTATGCCAAACTCGTG
>DAORSV010000065.1:0-2314 GCA_035443705.1 Gammaproteobacteria bacterium | reverse complement strand
ATACTTAATTACAATGCAGGAATTGTGCCAAGAGAGGTTTTTTAATAGTATCAGTTTGATTTTATTGAGAAAATAGAGTGGAATCATAAGGGAGACTGGTTAAAAAGCGTCATGTAATATACGATTTAAAAAAGAGAGGGTCAGAAATTTGACTGTCTTTTTTAGCGCTGCGTATTTAGGGTTCTATAAGACCTGTTTGATTTGCAAGTAATATTAATTCAACATCCGTTTTGATATTCAATTTTTCGTAAATATTGTAACGATAACTATTGAGTGTTTTAGTGCTGATAAACAATTTTTCTGCAATGGCTTTATGGTTAAGTCCGTTGTTTAGCATCAGTACAATATTAAATTCACGAATAGATAATTGTTCAAAAGGCGATGGAAGTGTGTTGGAGGTATTTTTTAAAGCAAGTTTATGGGCTATTTCCGGATCTAAGAATTTTTTACCTACCGCAACATTCTGAATAGCCTGTGTCATTTTTTCTACAGTGGCACCCTTGGTTAAATATCCATGTGCGCCTGCTTTTAAAAGATTAGTCGGGAAAGGCTCTTCGGTACAAGAAGTTAAAGCGATAATTTTAATATCAGGATGAGCCGTCGTTATTTTTTGGGTTGCAGCAATGCCACCGATACCAGGCATTCGGACATCCATGAGAATAACATTCGGCTTTTGTTGTTTGGCTAATAGGATAGCTTCTTCGCCGCTAGCGGCAGTAGCAATGACTTCAATGTTTGGCAGATCGGAAAGCAATGCTCTAATCCCACTGCGTATTAATTCATGATCATCAACTACCATTACTTTTATCATTTTTCTCATCCTCAATTTTTCAATTATATGCTAGCGTTCCAACAACAAACGAGTTTAATAATTTTGTGCAAAATCATATAGTAAGGTCAGTTTGATCTTGACATAAAAATATAATCTGCACAACTTGCTTCATGAGCAAGGAATGTTACAGCGTAGAGGTCGATCGCTGTCTCGATCCTAAAAAAATCAGCCTATGAAAAATAAGCCAATGATGCACCCAAACCCGATGAGCCATATAATGCTCCTAAAGCTAGCTTTATTGCTCAGGTAGCAAGCAGCGTAAAGACATCTTGTTAGGACAAAAGTAATGGCTAAGGTGTCGATGGATGATTGAGTGGCGTGCAATTGATGAGCAATAATAACGCCAGTTGCAAAAGCGGGTGTTATCTCAAAACTATTGAGCTGTACCCAGTGTGCACGTTTGCGCCATCCGGTTGTGTGTTCTAGATATTCGCGTGGCGTATGATTGTTAAAAAGAGGACTGATCTTCGCGAGAACAGTAAAAAAATAAGGAAAAATAATCATTAAGAGTACGCATCCGTAGGCAATGGTCATATTTATAATCCCTAAAAATAGATTCATTATCCGAGCTTGATAGAGGTTGTCAAACGTCAGACAAATAACTTTTTTATAAAAAGCGCTTTAAAAACGTATTGAAAGCATTCATGAGATCTCCCATAATCAGCTCTATGAATATCCTCTGTGTAATTCCTAGTCGCATTGGTTCGACACGCGCGCCGCGAAAGGCGTTATTGCCTATTCAGGGTAAGCCGATGGTGCAATGGGTTTATGAAAACGCGAGTCGCTGTAAAGCCATTACAAAAGTGGTTGTCGCAACTGATAGTGAAGAGATTGCCGATGTTATTCGTTCCGTTAATGGCAATGTGATGATGACAGACTCGGCGTTGCCAACGGGGAGCGATCGTGTTGCGTATGTGGCTAGTCATTACCCTGAAATGGCAGTCGTGATTAATTTGCAAGGCGATGAGCCTTTTGTAAAGCCCAGAATGCTAGAACAGTTGCTCAGTCCGTATCTGGCGGGTGAATCCCCTGACATGACGACTTTGGCGCATCCTTTGTATGATGAAACAGATTTTAATAATCCGGGTGCTGTCAAAGTTGTAACGGATCTACACGGTAATGCGCTTTATTTTTCGCGTTCCCCCATCCCTTATTTTAGAGAAGCCGTAGATACGCCGATTTACCATCATATTGGCATGTATGCTTATCGTCGTGATTTTCTCTTAAACTATACCCAATTACCGCAAACCCCGCTTGAAAAAACGGAATTGTTAGAACAATTACGTGCCATTGAGCATGGGTATAAAATACGGGTTTGTATAACAGAAGACCGAACATTGGAAGTCAATACACTTGAAGAGTACGCGCTAGCACAAAATTTTGTCTACACCGAATAAATAAATCAAGTCGAAAACTCTTCTAGTCTCGCATAAGTGAAATCACTTTATTGCATTTAAAATCAATATGTTACAATTTCCGCTT
>DAORSV010000064.1:0-7902 GCA_035443705.1 Gammaproteobacteria bacterium | reverse complement strand
AACAAATTTGGTGCACCCGGAGAGATTCGAACTCCCGACCGCCCGGTTCGTAGCCGGGTACTCTATCCAGCTGAGCTACGGATGCATTCACAGAGAGCAATTCTACCAGATCGCCACAATAATGCTAGCAGCGATTATTACAGCTAAAGTTAAAAATAAATACTGATCAAATAGATTTAGTTTGAAAACTTATTATATGGGTGGGTTTGGTTTATTGACCTTTTTTACTTTCTTTTATCATACTCATTGCTTTCTCGTCCTCAAGCCATTCTGCATATTGAATCAGGTGTTCCTTTTGGAAAAGCGCAATAGCAGGATCAGGCGTATCGCGAAACTGTTCCAACCCCTTAAACAATATACCCACAAATCCAATCGCCTGTTTTTCACAAAATTGCCCAACATCTTCTAAAGATTCTTCTCTATCATCTAACAACACCATCGTATTTGTTTTAAGGTATTGAGAATAATGAAGAATTGTCTGGCTTTTCGCGTTAAGGCCTGTCATGAATAAACCTTTATAAAATGATGCGTCATTGAGAGTGCCTTCCGGTATATTAAGACGATTAGGAAATTCAATGCCGAGAGATTTAAGCTCTTGATATCGCCATTTTTCCATCGATTCAATATTACCAAATTTGCCGACGTCCATTTTTGTAAGACCATAAACTGCAAACTTTTCTTTTAATTGTGCCAATAGCAAAGGCCAATTTTCATCTATCAACATGGCTTTACGCTGCAATCGCCAGTTGCTCACTATTTCAGTGTAGTTTGGATATTTGTCTTTATTCTTTTTAATCTCATCAATGAGCTTATTATAGGGCGATTTTCTAAATGTTTTTGAAACAGGTGTAATAATCGTATCATCGATATCAATAAAAATGATTGCGTTATGTGGTATATCGCTCAAACAATTCATAAATTCACGGGTTGTTTTTGCTTCTATAAATTGAGCATTTGCTTCAGAAAGTTGAACATTAGATGGCATATACTCTTCCTAATAATTTTAATATCGCTTTCATATAATATCCCTCACATACCCCGCGACACCCGGAAGTTAGCTAATTTTATAAGAATCAACTCTCCCGCCTCATCCCGAGAGACTCTCTGCTCTATGGCGCTGAGTTTGTGCTCCGGTAGCTTTACATAAAATGCTGTTTCGTGCAACAATTCTAAATGTAAGGTTCGTTATGCATCCGTTCCTCCTAGAAATATAGCAGAGCGTCAGTTGGCTTTTTTTAGCATGAAGATTATAGGACAAAGAAAAATTTATGCGTCTTAGCAAAAAACAATTAGATGCTATTCACAAATCCTTTGTAGCACATTTTTTGCCTTTGGATACACTATGGCTTTTTGGCTCAAGAGTAGATGACCTAAAAAAAGGGGGGGACATCGATTTTTATATCGAGACCCATTACAATGATTCTGCTCAAGCGATAGAAAAACAAATACACTTTTTACGAGATTTAAAAAAAGCCATTGGGGATCAGAAAATTGATGTTGTATTAAACGTTGTAAACGAAAATAAACAGCAGAGAATATACGATGAAGCAAAAACAACGGGAGTACAGCTAATATGAAAAAAAATATTTTACTATCTGATTATCTCAAAGTGGCAGATATTCATGCAGCAAGATTACAAGGAGCTCTAGAACAGTCAGCGCAATTTATGCCCCTGTCGGCAGAGCGTTTAGCAACACTTCCGTTAAATCAATTGTCTTTTCTTGACATGATGACAATGCGATTTGGAAAATTACAAGATGTTATTGGCGCAAATATTTTTTCGCTCATTTTAAATATTCTCGGAGAAGATGCAGCTTCTCTTATTGACAAACTGAATAAGCTAGAAAAATTAGGTTACATCGATGATGTCAATTGGTGGATGGATTTACGAGAAATTAGAAATCAAGTTATGCATGATTATCCAAACGATTATGCTCTCATCGTTTCACATCTCTCTATGCTTACTATAAAAGCAAATGAATTACTACTGTTTTGGGATGTGTTGAAAACTAAAATAAGCACGTTACCCTAAAAAACCAATTACAAACACAAAGTGGGGTGGAATTATGCAATTTAAAAATTTAAAGACTTACGACGACATTGCCAAATCATTTGAGACATTTTTAGAATTAAGACCGACTTTATCTGATGTCCAAAGCTTTACTCAACAAATTTTGAATCAACAAAAAGATGGCTATGAAATTATTGCTATCATTGAAGACGAGGAAGTTATGGCATGTATCGGCTTTCGCATGATGACTATGCTTGCTTGGGGAAAAATCCTATATATTGATGATTTAATCACAAAAGAAAAATGGCAAAGAAGGGGGTATGGAAAAATTTTATTAGAACATATCACCAAAATTGCAAAAGACAATCAATGCAACCAGGTTCACCTTGACACAGGGTATACCAGATATAATGCACATAGGATCTATCTCAATCAAGGATTCGAATTTCATTGCCATCACCTAGCGCTAAAACTGAAATAGCCATCCACAATCTCATACCCATCAGAGACACCGATTTCTTTTAAAAAATCAACATCATGGGAAATGATGATCATGGCGCCAGGATAATTTTTTAATACTTCGATCACATGCCCTCTGGTTTCAAGATCGAGGTTGTTGGTTATCTCGTCCAAGATCAGTAGTTTTGGCGTAAAGGCTGCAATTTGGGCGAGTGTCAACCTTACCTTCTCGCCACCTGATAGCCTGCTCACCTCCGTGTTAACCTCTTCATTTTTTCGAAATAAGAAATCGTTCAAAAGACGACGCACTTCAATATAAGACCAAGTTGTCACTCGCTCCGCAATTGCTTCACATACCGTTTTTCCAGCAGATAAGGTACCGTAATGTTGATCCAGATAGCCAATATCGATACGCTTTGGCACAATCCAATTGCCCGATTTAATCACGCTGACATCCCCTAAGATTGCCTTAATTAGCGTTGATTTACCACTCGCATTATCGCCCTGAATTGCGATACGCTCTTTTGAGCGCATTGATAGGCGTATTTTTTGAAGTAGCGACTCTGTGCCGGTATACCCAATGCACCCATCACTAATCGATATAATCATTCGGTCAGAAAGTTCTGCCGCACTGATAGAAAATTTTGGCACAATAATTTCAGGAAGACGAAGCTTTGCAAGCTCTTCGTTTAATCTTTGCTTTTTGTTATCGATAACAGATTTTTTACGACCGGATGTTTCTTCTGCTCTGCTCGCTTTGGCAGCACTAACAACCGTTGGCCATTTTTTTTGATGAATGTTTTTTTCACCTTGGGTTTTGCTTTTAGCGGCTCGCTTTTGCTCTTTCATTAAGGCATGGTGCATGTCTTTCTTTTGCCTCTCCAGACGTATTAATTCTTTCTCTATAGAGGCGCGAAGGCTGTGCACCGCACAAATATAGTCATCATAATTCCCAGAAAAGACTTGGATTTGGCCATTATCAACATGCCATAAAGTATCCATACAATAACGGAGCAGCTCGGTATCATGGGAAACGACAATGAGTGTACCAGAATATGACTTCAGCAGTCGCATGAGGCTTGTTCGATTCTGTCGATCCAAATGATTCGTCGGCTCATCCAAAAGCAATACATTAGGATCAAGGCATAAGGCATGTGTCAAAGCTTCATTGAAACGCTGACCACCACTTAAAGAATCAAAATTTTCGATAATTTGTGGCACACAGCCAAATACAACGTCAGTTCCACATTCAATAATGCCACTTGTGGGTTCCAACTCACCCTGTAGCATTTTAAGCAATGTTGTTTTTCCGCTACCGTTTCTACCAATAATAGCAATACGACTGCCATGCCTAATGTGAATATTAAAATCATCAAAGCAGGTTTTATGCGGAAATGAAAGGCTAAGATCTTTAATAGGTTTGGTTGGATATTCTGGCGGCGGAAAATCCACTTTCGTCAATTTAATTCTGAGACTTTACGATGTGACTGACGGCCGTATCCTCATTGATGACCAAGATATTCGTGACATCACCCAAGATAGCCTACGTCGCCATATCGCCATGATCCCACAAGATGCTTCGCTTTTTCATCGTACTTTAATGGAAAATATCCGTTGCTCGCGCTATTTTAAAAAATGCCCCGATTTTGATTTTAGATGAAGCCACCTCACAGCTTGATTCTGTGACTGAAAGCAATATCCAAGAAAGCTTGTGCGATGCCCATCGCCTATCCACGCTTCTGCAGATGGATCGCATCATGGTATTTGATCAAGGCAAAATTGTAGAGGATGGCACGCTACAGAACTTCTGGGTAAGAATGGCTTATATAAAACCTTATGGGATGCTCAGGTCGGTGGATTCTTGCTAGATAACAACAGTGAGGACGAATGATGAAACAAACCAAAAATATTGAGGTTGTTTCCTACAATCTCGATTGGCCTAAAATGTTTGAAGCTGAGGCCAGTCGTATCAAAAATGCAATATCCTTTTCAGAGATTACTTAAGAAAAAATGGTTACAAAGTTTATCTAAGGGCTAATGGGGTTGCAAGAGCGGATCCCTGTGTCCGCCCTTGTTGATTTAACACTGAATTAAGTAACTTCTTTTGATGAATTGTAAAAATGTTGTTTTAAAGCGTGCCCTGTCATTTTGGGGAAATGTTCTTCAGGCCATTTTGCCCAATGTCCTCCAAATTCTCCAAGATATGGAGCAGCTATTTCTAAAACCCGCTTAAAATCAACTTGCTCGGGCTCAACTATCCCACACTGCGGATTTTCAATGATCCATACGAGACCCGACAATATGCCAACAGCAACCTGTACTGAAGTCGCATTGTTATGCGGAATTAAGCTTCGCGCTTCTTTAATATCAAGCCGAGATCCAAACCAATAAATATCGGGGGAGTGCTTTCGCACAACCAAGATCCCTAATTCATCTTTACCTTCGAGAATATCATCCCCTAGAAGACGCTTGTGATTTATATTTACCCAACCTTGGGCCATAGCATGACGCATAGAATCTATCGCATCCCAACAGGGGTGATAAACAAAATGTACTGTAGGCTGATACCTGTTATCCAATACTTTTCGGCTAAATAATTCAGCGATAGAATAGGCTTCTACATGAGGCATCAGAAAACCTGTAAACATGCCTTTACTCGGAACCCAGCTATTTATTTGCGTTTCTACACCCAACTGATTGAGTTCAATTATTCGACATTTTTCTCCATCAATCCGATTTTTAACCATTTCTCTTGGCAGCTCTTCTTCATGCGTTCCCCAAGCAAAGCCAACATTTTCAGACGCTTCCTCAAAGAGCCCCTCAATAGACCACGTGTTAACATATTCATCAACAATACGTTTGATGCTACTCGCTTGTGTGTCTCTTTCAGAAATATGTAACGATACAATATCGCTCGCTTGTGCAATATTTGCCCATTCATTAGCAGACTGCGGCACAGACTCTATATTTTTTATGGAATTACCAACATCTAACACAGCTTGTTTAGCAAAATGTGTTATAAGACCCGGGTTTGCGCCATGACAAACTAGCGCAGTGACCCCGGTTGAAAAATGATTTGTTTCTTGTTGCATTTTCTGTCGACGTTCGTACGTTCCTGTGCGAACACCTGTAATGTTAGACGGCCATGCTTCATTGCTCGTGTCTAAATACAAAACACCCATTTCCTGACATAACTTAATCAAATCTATGGATGAAATTTCTACTGACAAATTTATTAAAATATCATCTTGAGTTAACTTGGACACAAGATATTTTTTATAATTTTCAGGCATTAATTTAAAATGTGAAAATTTTACACCGTGATTTTCAGCAATATCTTGATTCTTGAGACTGTCTGAAATAATTTCAATTTCTGCAGGATTGATATCAATATGCCTTAAAATCAATAACAAGGCAGCGGGGCCTATTGATCCAAATCCTATGATAATCACTTTCCTATTGCTTAGTGTAAGATATTTTGTAAATTTCATTCCCTATTCCCTTTGACCCCATTGCTTTGATAAAATGCCGGCGCCACTTTAGACCAATTAGACGCGACTTGAAAAATAACTAAGTCATCATATGTGTTGCCTATAATTTGCATGCCAATCGGAATGTTTTCAGGCGTTAAATCAATAGGCACATTTATAACCGGATATTGCCCCAACATATTCCAAGGCCAGGTAAATGCATAAATCCACGTCTCCGCTGAGTGCGGTTTATCATTGATTGTGACAATTGTATTTTCAGGTGTGCTACCCATATCAGCGACAACATAAGGGGTACACATGGTGGGCATTATTATCGCTTTAAACCCTTTTAAAAATACTTTTTTTTGGATTTGAGTGCTTTGAAATTCTATCCAGTCTTCCGCTGTGGAAATATGTTGTGACGAACCTGTTTTTGCATAATTATTTACCAATACTTTTATATACGGCGTTATTAAATGTGCATTTTTTTCTGCTTCATTAAAACAAAAATGGCCTATAGAGGTTGAGAAAAGTCCACGCGCATAAGTTTCAAAATCACGTGCTCTAAATCCCAAATCGACCTCTTCTACTATCGCGCCCAGCGCTTCCAGGTTTTTGATCGCCTGCTGCATGGCTTTCTTGACTGTCTTATCAATTGGAATACCCCATTTATCCATCGGATCATAGGCAATACGCCATCCGCGGATATCTCCATAATTATCGTGATAGATTAATTTAGGGCGTAGAGATGAAATCATCTGTGGACTCGGTCCTGATATCGCTTGCTGGAATAGATTTAGATCCTCAAAATTTCTGGCCAACGGCCCAAGGCTTTCATATTGAATCAGTGATGACGGGACCCTCCCATACGGCGGTTTAAATCCATAGAGCCCGGTCATTGCAGCAGGAAAGCGTATAGACCCACCCATATCAGAACCTGTTGCAAGTGTGCTAAACCCCGCAGCCAACGCAGCAGCACTTCCTCCCGACGACCCTCCTGGTGTATACATTGGATTCCACGGATTTCTACTGATGCCAAACAACCAATTCCATGTCACTAAATTACAGTAATATTCGGGAACATTTGTTTGCACATGCATAACGACGCCAGCTTCCCGAAGCAGCGTCGTTAATGCAGAATCTTTTTTAGATTGCGTGACATTTTTTCTGATTAATGACCCCATTGTCATTCGCCATCCTTTAACCTCGACGTCGTCCTTAAGCGCACAGGTTATACCTTCCAGAAGTCGAGGGTTACCATTACGATATCGTCTTTCGGATTCCTTCGCTTGTGTCAATGCTTCTGAGTAGTGCTTAAATGTAACAGAATTAAAAGCATGATCCTGCGACTCTATGCGTTCTATTTGCGCTTTTAAGACATCTACAGGTGACAGTTTTTTTGCGTGATACAACCGTATTAATTCCGTCGCAGGCAGATAACAGAGTTCTTCATTCGTTAATTTTGATTGTGCAAATGTAGGCACATAGACAAAGATGAGCAGTAAAAACACTGGAAATAGAGCTAAATGTATTTTATATTCCTTCATAGATTTAACTCCCAAATTAACACGTAACGCAAAAAATTATACACTGGTGATTAAGAAAAATATACTAAAACGTCTAAAATTTACGTTTTGCATCAATAATAAGTCCTTTTCCAACGCTGCTAAACACATCCCCCTGAACAATCTCTGCATTAGGGAAGTGTGCTAATATTGCAGATCTTATCATCGGGATTTGCGTCGAGCCCCCAGTGAAAAAAATTGAATCAATATCACTCGTTTTTATACCAGAATCAGAAATAGTTTTTAATACAACTTGAACCAATTTCTCAATTTTATTTTGAATAAAATTCTCAAACATTTTTTGCTGTATGCTGATAAAAAATTCTTTTTCAATAAATTGAAAATCAAGATTAACTTGCTCCGCATTGCTTAATAAGCATTTTCCCTGTTCAACTTC
>DAORSV010000063.1:0-8568 GCA_035443705.1 Gammaproteobacteria bacterium | reverse complement strand
GTTGATTTGATTAATCAATTGCGTGATGGCAAAGTGATTCAATATGCTTTAACGATAGTTCCCGGTTGGACCTTCGAACGCTTAATGTTAGAAATTGCAGGCTCTTCAAAAATTCAGCATGCTTTAACAGGATTAAGTCCTGCAGAGATTATGACAAAATTGGGACATGCAACAGAACATCCAGAGGGTCGATTTTTTCCGGAGACTTATTATTATCCTCTGGGTACGACAGATATTGCAATATTGCAGCGATCTTATCGGGATTTACAGGCAAAATTATCGTTACTGTGGAATACAAAAAAAATGGATTCAGTATTAAAATCTGCCTACGATGCATTAATTTTAGCCTCTATCATAGAAAAAGAATCGAGTGTGGTTGATGAGTATCGCGACATTGCCGGTGTTTATACCAGACGCTTAGCAAAAAATATGCCCTTGCAGGCTGATCCGACTGTTATTTATGGCGCGGGAAAAACGGGCGAGGGCACAAGATCTAATAGCAATATCACCAAAGAGATGTTAGCTCATCAAAACCCTTATAATACTTACCTAAAAGCCGGATTACCGCCAACCCCTATCGCGCTACCCAGTGCAAAAGCGCTCGAAGCAGCTTTAGATCCCAAAGCAGGTGAAACACTTTATTTTGTTGCAAAACCCGATGGTAAAGGACATATTTTTACGAAAAATTTGACCGATCATAATTCTGCTGTGGCGGAATATCGAAAGGGGCTTGTCAACACAACACTAAATTCAACAAACAATACAAAGAGTACACCTTAATGTTTATTACATTTGAGGGCATAGAAGGCGTTGGAAAAACCACGCATTTAAAATGGATAGCCCAACAATTACAGCGTGCAGGCATTTCAGTGCTGACTACCCGAGAACCCGGTGGAACGCCCATAGGCGAAGAAATTCGTGATATTTTATTAGCACATCGACACGAACGCGTAGCGCCTTTAACGGAATTATTACTGATGTTTGCGGCAAGAGCGCAACATGTTGATACTGTCATTCGCCCTGCACTAGAACTCGGCCACTGGGTGCTTTGTGATCGGTTTGTCGATGCAACGTATGCGTATCAAGGGGGCGGGCGAGGGGTAGAAACCGATTTAATTGCAAAGCTTGAAAAATTAGTCTTAGGGAATTTTAAGCCAGACTTAACCTTACTCTTTGATGCCCCCATAGCGCTAGGACTTAGTCGTATTAAAGAGCGTGGTGGTGTTCAAGATAGATTTGAGCAAGAAAAATTGGATTTTTTCGAACGCGTGCGTTTAGCCTATAAAACAAGGGCCGAACAAGATCCTTTGCGACATAAAATTATCGATGCCTCAAAAACAATCGATGAAGTACAAGCTGAGCTGTTAGCAATGATTACCACTTTTTATAACTTTTCTCACTCTGGGAGAGCGCTAGAGTGAAGGTCACAAATTTTAACCAATGGCCAACAACAGGCACGCTACTATTGGTCGGAGAAAATGGATCTGAAAGGCAAAATCCAGAGACACTTGCATTGCAATATGCCCGAAAAGTTTTATCTGAGAATTCCGATCGCAGCGGGATCCTCTTTGACGCTAAAACCCATACCGACTTTCAATTCGTAACGCCCGAACCAAAATCGCAGTGGATTAAAATCGATCAAATTCGTGAACTAATAGAATGGGCAAGCGGAAAACCCCAGATTGCGAGCAAACAAGTTGCGATTATATCGCCAGCGCATGCGTTGAATATCCATGCCGCCAATGCATTGCTAAAAACCCTGGAAGAATCCCCTCCCGACGCATTATTTATATTAGCCACCGATAGACCCTCATTTATCCCCGCGACCATACGTAGTCGTTGTTACTGGATACGGTGCCGCGAAAAAGAGCTGGAAAGCACCCATACGCCTATTACGCCAGATGCCATCGCATTAAAAGCACAGATTACCGAGGACTTGAACGCACTTAAAACAAAAACAACAGATCCGGTCTCTGTTGGGATCCAGTGGATTAAACACGATCCAAAACAAATTTTATATTGGCTATTGGTTATTTTGCAGACGCAAATTAAAAACGCTATGTTGCAATCAACATCCTCTCATAGAACATTATGGCGATTTTTAGATAAGGCATTGGATGCTAAACGCGAGTTAGAGGCGCCTAATCAGCCAAATACGCAATTGCTAATGGAATCGCTATTAATTGAATACGTCAATCTTTAGATTAACTATAGGTTAACCAGGCTTTAAAAAGCTTATATTATAACTATAATCATTAAAGATAAGCATATTATAAAAAAATGGAGAGCAAAAGTAATGGCAGAAATACCCAAAGCAGAAGAACTTAGAATAGAGGAACGCAGAAAAGGCGCTATTTTATCGCTTAGCATTAAAGACAAAGCCGTTTTATATACAGCTTATATGTCATTTTTAAAAGAAGGGGGGTTGTTTATTCCCACTAAGCGCGCGTTTTCAATGGGCGAACATGTCACCATGCTATTAACATTAATGGACGAACAAGAAAGCTTTACGGTCCATTGCTCTGTCGTATGGCTAACCCCTGAGGGCGCTCAGGGTAACCGAGCACAAGGGGTTGGACTACAGTTTATGGGCGAGGAAGGTAAAGAGCTGCGAAATAAAATAGAAACCTACCTTGCAGGTACACTCAAATCAGAAAAACCAACACATACCTTGTAATTTATTAGAAGATTTATAAAATTCAGCAACTAAAAATAATTGAACCCTTTCTAAAGACGCTTGTCGAATGAAGTGATGGCTTCAATATCGACGACTGTAGAAACTCCCCAAAAACCCCCACGACCCTCGCGGATAGTATACATTTATGGTATAAATGAAGCCAAATAAGCCTTCCCGTACCCAAAAGTTCTTTAGGAGTTTACATTAAATATGCTCATTGATTCACATTGTCATTTGAATTTAATAAACTACACAGAACTGGGCGTAGACATAAACGCCGTTGTTCGTGCAGCTTTGGATAATGATGTTCTCCATATGTTATGCGTGGGAACCAATTTAAAAGAGAGCGAAGCAGTTATCCGTATTGCAGAGCAATTTCCCGAAGTCTCCGCTTCTATCGGGCTACACCCCAACGAAACGGTTGAAACCGAACCCACATTTGATGAATTAGTCGCTTTAGCAGCACATCCTAAAGTAATTGCTATTGGCGAAACGGGTTTGGATTACTATCGAAGCGAAGCGACTCAAAACTGGCAGGACGCGCGATTTAAAACGCATATTGAAGTCGCAAAAGCCACGAAAAAGCCTTTAATTGTGCATACGCGAAACGCTCGCAAAGATACACTGGCAATTTTAAAAGCCGGGCATGCAAATGAATGTGGTGGTGTGCTGCATTGCTTTACAGAAGATTGGGATACGGCAAGTGCTGCACTCGATCTTGATTTTTATATTTCATTTTCGGGGATTGTAACCTTTAAAAATGCTATCGATCTACAAGCGGTTGCTAAAAAACTGCCTTTAGAACGCATCTTAATCGAAACAGACTCACCTTGGTTAGCGCCCATACCTTACCGCGGAAAAATCAATCAACCCGCGTATGTTAAGCACGTTGCCGAATTTTTAGCAGATTTGCGGGGTGTGACATTTGAAGAAATCGCAAAACACACAACCCAAAATTTTTATAGGCTATTTGCACAAACCCGAATAGAGTCTTAAGCTATACTTCATAAAGTAAACGAATTTACGCTTAATTTTTACAGTTAAAAACGATGAGAGGAGAATGACATGAAAAATGCAGCATTATATACATCAGGTATTCTTTTTTGTGTGATTGCAGGTGCACAATTTTTAAGGTATAAATTGGGAGTCGCTATCATGGTGGGTAGCAAGCTTCAGATCCCAACCGAGCTATCGCTATATGCAGCCGTTATTCTGCTTGTTTTTGGACTCTGGATGTTTATCGCGGCTTTAACAAAAAACCATTAGAGCCTGAGGCTGTTATTTTAAAATTTTATCGTTGAAGAACTCAAGGGCGGAGATAACGATCCGCCCCTATCGGTAGTTCCTTATCCTTTAGTTTTCAACCTGCCAATGTCCTTTAGGATCACGAACATCTCTACAAGCACGTCCGTGCATTTTTTCTTGTTGTCCATCAATAATAACCGTGTGAACATAATCCCTACAAACCATGTTACTCTGCTTCACTTCTTGCGTCCGTGTTACAGCAACAGTACCCGCATGGTTATTATTTGGATTTTTCCAAGAACGCGTTTGATGATCGGGTGCTGATTCCAATGTATTTAGCATCGTGCTTTGCGCCATTTGCCTGTCTTTTTCATCCATGGCATGTCCAAGAGAACCGCCCAGATAAGAACCCGCAAGCGCACCAATCGCAACACCAAATAATCTGCCTGAACCTTTACCAAATTGGGAGCCCAGCAGGGCACCCGCGGCACCGCCTAGTAATTGACCACCTGTTTGTTTAGGTCCAGCGCCTGCACAACCAGCTATTAAAAAAACCAACAAAAGTGAACCTATCAACCGCTTAAGTTTTAACATATAAGCTCCTAAAAAAATTGTTATATTTCGGAAAAAAGGAGTCAGCTCCCTTTGTGCTCCCGACAGCCAGATAATATGGATTTTAAAATTAAAAGTCAATTAATTTTAGTTAATTGCCCGAGTCATATCTTGAGTGACAATACACCCTTCACAAATGTAACTTGGAATTTCCATGACATTGTGTGGTTTCAATCTGAATTGTAGAGTGCGTTACATTAAATTTTTCTTCAAGTAAATAAGTCGCTACAGCTAATAAATCATGCTCTTTTTCGGCATTGGGTTCTATAACAATATGAGCAGTAAGACTAATTTTTCCATTGGTCAGTGCCCAAACATGTAGATCATGTACATCAGTTACACCCGGCAAATCTAAAAGTGCGCCGCTAATTTCTGCTAATTCAATACCTTCGGGTACGCCTTCCAATAAAATATTGATGCTTTCCTTAAGTAATATCCACGTGCGAGGCAATATCCAAAGAGAGATGCCAATGGCCATCAGGGAGTCAAGGTATTGCCATGCCGTTAGACGAATAAGAAAAGCTGTTAAAATAACCCCCAAAGAACTCAGCATATCGGCTTGGGAATCGAGATAGGCACTTTTAATGTTAAGGCTATCGACGCTACCGGCTTTAAGTAATTGTGTGCTAATAAAATTAATAACAACCCCTATAGAGGCCACTAGTAGCATACTGGTGGTATGGATTTCGCTCGATACAAAGAAGCGTTCATAAGCCATATAGAAAATGAACCCTGCAACCATAAACAATGTCGCGGCATTAAAGGCGGCTGCTAAAATTTCAATACGATAGTAGCCAAAAGTACGCTTTTGATCAGCTTGCCGCCTGCCCAAACGCATTGCCGTAATTGAAATAATCAAGGCAGCGGCATCAGTAAAAAGATGTGCTGCATCCGATAGTAGGGTAAGACTGTGGCTGACAACGCTTCCGATCAGTTCTATCGCAATAAAAACCGTGGTGAGCGAAAGCGCTATCCACAGCTTTTTTTCGTGATTGATACTTTTAGAGATCTGCTTATCCGTCCGTTGTTCTTGCACTTTCTGTGTTTCCATAAGCGGATTATATAGACATTATGCGCAATTGCCTACAATTCTTCAGCTCGCAGAGATCTGAATCAAAGAATGCGAGTTTACACTAAATAATTCAAAACAATCGACGCTTCTCCCTGATTCGACACATTAAAGGCCTTTTTATCTGCAACACTCGCAACAATACATTTCAGTTCGCCATTCACAAAATGTGCTGCGGTGTTATCTTCTAAGGCTATACCTGACATTACTTTACCGCTTTTAATCATACTTAAATAAGCAGGTCTTCTTTCGGGTTCAGAGTCATAATGCGGACAACAGCTGCCACTTAACATTTTCAGGCCTGTTAAAGCACCAAGCGGCCAAACAGAATCTGTAATGCCTTGTTCAAACCAACAAATGGCACCCGCGCTTACCCCAGCAAGCACAATGCCTCGTTTATAGGCTTCCAATAAGACGTGATCCATTCCCCATTCACGCCAAAGCGTTAACATACTGCGTGTGTTGCCACCACCCACAAAAATGAGATCTTGCTGGAGAAGTTTTTCTTGCCAGTTATTTTCTACACGTCCAAATAAAGAAATCCAAGAAGGCAGGGCGCCAAGCGAACAAAATGCCTCATAAAAACGCGTAATGTATCCTTGTGATTCCGCACTCGCCTGCGGTAAAAAGCAAACTTTGGGTGAGGCTTTTTGGGTTTGTTGGATCAAATAGCGTTCGAGCGTCAGATTTTTCTCTGAACCACCAAAACCGCCGCCACCAATCGCTATAATTTGTTGCATAATGCCTCCACGCATGCACCCATTTTATCACAAAGAATGCAGCACATGCCGCACAACGCCCCAAATACTAAATTCAACTTCCTCGTTAATTTCTATAGGACTATAACGGGGATTTTCGGGCAATAAGCAAAGATGCCCAGGCTTGTCGCTTAGCCGCTTAACCGTCAACTCACCATTCACAACTGCAATCACTATTTTGCCATCTGTCGGCGTAATCGAACGATCAACGACCAAAATATCATTTTCATAAATACCCGCATTGATCATGGAGTCTCCCTCTACCCGTACAAAAAAAGTTGTCGAGGGTCGCTTAATCAAATATTCATTTAAATCTAAATGCTGTTCTACGTAATCGTCCGCAGGAGAAGGAAACCCTGCGGCAACCCGAGTCGCATAAAGTGGAATAGGGGAGTAGTGAGGCTCTTCCATCCTTCGTGAACGGGGAAAAGGAATAAGGTTATCAGTCCCATCCGAAAAGGACTCAGGATGCATTTTATGCGCAATAAGCGCTTCAATTTCCGAGCGCAAACTCACAGGAACACGAATGGGGTAGGTTTGCTCCCCGTATTTACCCGTGCCCTTAGGACGGCCTGAGCCACTTCGATAACCACCCACTTTCGATTTTTTATCCATTGCTTGATCTCTTTTGATTAATGTACAATAATCAAATACAGTATGAATGCGTCTTTGCAGAAATGCAAACATTGATTACTAACTTGGTCATTATTGCTAATAAAGGGAGAAATGTCATGTCCTCAAACATACAAGCTATCGCTGTCAACGCTTTCGATACCACGCATCTTGTTTCCTCTGTTTTGCTACAGTGCTTGCAAAACCGCGTCACAACCTTAGAAAACCAACTACAAAAGGCGCTAGCCAACTCACAGAAAAAAGAGGCTTATGCAAACACCCTAGAGAGCGATCTCGAGCATATCATTATACAACTCCAACGCTTAGATCTGGTTAAAAAATAATGTATATAGGGGAGAGGGGTAGATTCAAAAAACCTATTCGGTTAGGATCGATCCCTTGGTCTTAGATGCTGACATAACTCGGATAACCCGTTAAAGAGGAGAATCATAATGCTTATCATACCTAAAGTGAGAGGCTTTGTTTGTACCACCGCGCATCCTGTGGGATGTGAGGCGCATGTGCAAGAGCAGATAAGCTATGTTAAGCGTCAGGAAAGAATTGCAAATGGGCCGAAAAAGGTCCTTGTGATTGGCGCATCTACGGGTTACGGCCTTGCTTCGAGAATTACAGCGGCTTTTGGAAGCAATGCCGATACATTGGGCATTTTTTTCGAAAAAGAACCCGAGCCCAATCGCACCGCGAGTGCCGGTTGGTATAACACCGTTGCTTTTGAAAAGGCAGCGAAGGCAGAAGGGCTTTATGCCAAAAGTGTTAATGGCGATGCATTTTCCGACGCCATTAAAGAAAAAGTCATCCAAATTTTAAAAGACGAGGTTGGTCCTGTCGATTTAGTTATTTATAGCGTGGCTTCTCCACGTCGTACACATCCCAAAACCCAATATACGGCAAAATCTGTTTTAAAGCCGATTGGGCAGACGGTTACGGAAAAAACATTAGATACCGATAAAGCCGAGGTTAAAACCATTACAATTGAACCTGCTACCTGAAGAAATTGCCGACACCGTGCAAGTCATGGGCGGCGAAGATTGGGAAATGTGGTTGCAAGCATTAGAAGAAGCCAATTTATTAGCAAAGGGTTGTAAAACGATTTCTTATACCTATATTGGCGCTAAACAAACCTGGCCTATTTATGGCAAAGCTGCCATTGGTAAAGCCAAAGAAGATCTGGACCGCGCCGCCAAAGCGCTTCATCATTATTTAAGCGCAAAAGAAGGAACTGCTTATGTTGCTGTGATGAAAGCAATTGTCACACAAGCCAGCTCTGCGATTCCGATTATGCCCTTGTATATTTCTTTGCTCTACAAAGTCATGAAAGAGAATGGGCTACATGAAGGCGCAATCGAACAAATCTATCGATTATTTGCAACACAATTGTTTAACAATAAACCTGTGGATGCGATGAAGCGGGATGAGGCGGGGCGGATCCGCATGGATGATTGGGAACTTCGAGAAGATATCCAAGAGAAGGTTGAAGATCTGTGGGCCAAAGTGGATACGCAAAATCTTTATGAAATGACAGATTTTAAAGGCTATCAAGCCGATTTCTTAAAGCTTTTTGGATTTGGATTTTC
>DAORSV010000062.1:7016-8653 GCA_035443705.1 Gammaproteobacteria bacterium | reverse complement strand
ATTAATCTTCGTCTTCTTCCATGTACTGACTGTATGCTTCTGCATCCAACAGATCGCTCAACTCATCGGGATCAGTCGGATCAATTCTAAACAACCACCCGTCACCATATGGATCCGTATTTACCAAACCCGGTGCTTCTTCTAAATTTTCATTAATTTCAATAATTTTTCCAGAGATAGGAGAATAAACTTCGGATGTGGCTTTGACCGATTCAATAACACCCACTTCATCGGATGCGCTCACTTTTGCGTCAAGGTCGGGAAGCTCAACAAGAACCAGCTCTCCCAATTGTGATTGCGCATGCTCTGTAAGGCCAACCAGAATAGTGCCATCATCTTCAACAAGCACCCATTCATGAGTTTGGGTATACTGTAATTCTTTCGGAACCTTGCTCATTTCCACTCTCCCCTCAAAAAATAGGTCTTACATTATCATTACAATCCCATGGCTTGCAACATCATTTTTTTCTTCAAGAAAGCCGTTTTATCCACGAAATTGAGTCCGATACTACGCAAGCCTAGCGACAGCGTATCCTCACGCGTAAACGTTCGGTTTAAAAAATCCATAGCTAACAACGTAGACAATATCTGCCCTTTACGCGCACGCTCATATTTTCGTAAAACGAGATGATGACCAATGTCACTCTGACGTTTATTGGCCAAAGATAGCGTTTCCGCCAATTTTTTGGCATCTCCTAAGCCTAAATTTACGCCTTGTCCCGCCAGCGGATGAATCACGTGAATAGCATCCCCAATCAGCGCAACACGGTTCGCTATATACTGATTAGCATGCATTCTATTTAAAGAAAAATCTCGGCGCTCTGCAGTTGACAATACACTGCCCAATCGGTAATCAAAAGCATGCGCTAATTCTTCACAAAATTTTGCTTCTGTGAGAGATATGAGTATTTTTGTTTTTTCTGTCGTTGAAGTCCACACAATAGAGCTAAGATTGCATGGATTAAGTTGAGGGGACTTTCCACTATTCAACGGCAAAAAAGCTAAAGGGCCTTCAGGCAAAAATCGCTGCCAAGCTGTTTGCTGATGTGGCAGTTCAGTGCGTACTGTAGCCACCAGCGCGCTTTGATGATAATCGTGTTGTTTTGATTCTATGTGAATAAATTCTCGCAACCAAGAATGTCCACCATCAGCACCTATTATCAATTTTGCTTTTAAATTCGTTTGATCACTCAGCATTAAAAAAACGTGATCCGGTTCAACATGTAAAGCTACTGGATTTGCCGGCATGCAAAAATGAACATGCGTGCTTTGTTTCGCATGCACACATAAAGCTTTTTGCATGACACGATTTTCAATGATATGTCCTAAATCCGCTTCACCCACTTCTGCGGCATCAAACGTAATTTCTCCAAAACCTAATGCATCCCAAACATGCATTCGCTGATAAGGGCTCACTCTTTCTTTGACCATCGAATCCCAAACGCCGATCTCTTGAAAAAGAATTTGAGAAGCTTTGGAAATAGCGCTACATCGAATGTCAAAGTGATTATCATCCCAGGTTAAAGGGAGCTCTTGTCGTTCTACCAACGCAACCGAAAAGCCCTGCTGCGCGCACAAATTTGCTGCGGTTAAACCGACTAACCCGCCTCCTAAAATAATGATGTCAAATTCTGATG
>DAORSV010000062.1:0-6916 GCA_035443705.1 Gammaproteobacteria bacterium | reverse complement strand
CCTCGCTCTGCAATACGCCGTTTAAATGGCACAACCCATTCACTGGCTAAGATTCCTAACCATTGAAAGACATGCGGTTCTGCTAGACTATCCGTAAAATAGCGAATAGCCTGATGATCGTCTCTCCGACGATCCGCGTAGCTGCGCAATACTTCAACTGATCCAATATCTTGATTGGCATTTTCCGCCTGTACCAACATTTCTGCGAGCGTTGCAGCATCCCTTAAGCCTAGATTAAATCCCTGTGCTGCGATCGGATGCACTATATTGGCTGCGTTGCCAATCAACACAAATCGATCAGCATACAGGGTTTCGGTACAAAGCTTTTTGAGAGGGTAAAAAACGCGATTGCCTATTTGCGTAAAAAATCCCAATCGATGCCCAAACTGGCTTTGAATATTTTCTAAGAATTTTTCATCTGATTGGGCTTTTAATATTTCAACTTGATCGCTTGGCACAATATAAACACATTTAACAGAATTTTCACCAAAAGGCAACATCGCAATTGATCCCTTTTCTAAAAACCGTTCATACGCCACCGCTTGGTGTGCTTGATTCAAACCGACATTTGCGACAATGGCCGTTTGTTGATAATCCTGAACTTGAACTTCTATGCCTTGCTGTTTTCTTAAGGGCGACTCCGAACCATCTGCGGCCACTAACAATTTTGTCTTAAGATTTTTTTGATCGCTTAATTGTACGACCCAACCCTGATCTATTTTTTCTACTTTAGCAATTTCTGCTGGGCGAAATAGCGTTATATTAGACAATGTCTCCACCACGTGATTTAAAGCATTATTTAACGTATCAGCATTAACAACGTACCCCAAAGCAGGTAACTGATATTCTAAAGCACATATTTTCGTCACACCAAAATGCCCTTGCTTAGAAACATGTACGGTTTTTATCACAGAAGCGGACTCGCAAATTTTTGGCCACACACCGAGCATTTGCAAACATTCTATACTGGGCAAAGACAAGGCTAACGCACGCGCATCAAAATTGTGCAGTGGTTTTGAATGAAGTGGACTTTTATCAATGAGGGCTATTTTTAAAGCTTGATTTTCTAAGGCGCAGGCCAAGCTTGTGCCCACGAGCCCCCCGCCAACGATAATCATATCGAATTCAATCATAAAAGTGATTTTTCATTAATTGTTCAATTTCTTCTACTGTTTTAGGTACAGATTTCGTTAAAACGTCATGTCCATTTTCAGTCACCAAAACATCATCTTCGATGCGAATCCCAATTCCCCACCATCGTTTGTCTACACTGGGTTCTTCATCGGCAATATAAATACCCGGCTCTACGGTTAACACCATGCCAGGCTCCAATGTTCTATATTGTGATTCTAACTTATATTCGCCAACATCGTGTACATCGAGCCCGAGCCAATGCCCACTACCATGCATATAAAATTTTCGATGCGCATTTTCAGTAATTAATGTTTTTATATCTCCCTTTAAAATACCAAGCGCTACCAATCCTTGTACTAAAACAGTGACGACTGTTTCTTGTAAAAAATTCCAACGCGTACCAGGGCGCACAAGATCAATGGCTGCCAGTTGTGCTTTCAACACTAATTGGTACAGCAACTTTTGTTCTTCGGTAAATTTGCCATTAACAGGAAAAGTTCGCGTAATATCGGCAGCATAATTTTGATATTCCCCACCGGCATCAACCAAAACGAGATCGCCCGATTTTAAAGCTGTATTATTTTCACCATAATGCAAGGTGCAAGCATTTTTTCCACCTCCAATGATAGACGAATATGCCATTGATCGACAACCTTGTCTCACACATTCATATAAAAACAAGGCCTCTAATTCGTATTCCATCATATCAGGCTTACACGTTTTTATTAATGCAACATGTGCGTTGGCTGAAATTTCTGATGCTTTTTTCATTAACTTTATTTCATCAGGGCTTTTAAAGAGACGCGCCTCGTGAATAAAACAAGATAAATCTTTGAAAACGCCAGGCGCTTCAACGCCTTGTTTTTTTTGAACACAAACACTGTTTAACCAACCTGTGACACGTTCGTCCCAATCAGAATGACGTCCTAAGGAATAAAAAATCTCGTTTATATTTTCTAACAAATCCGGCATTATTCGATCTAAATCATCAAAAAGATAGGCTTTATCCGCACAAAATTGTTCTAGTGCTCCATCCAAACCCACTTTTTTGCCAGTCCAAATTTCTAGTTCTGGATTATTTGATTGACAAAACAAAATAAATTGTGTTTCGCTCGCTGATTTTTTTAACAATACCAATAACGATTTTGGTTCGCAAAAACCGGTCAGATAATAAAAATCACTTTCTTGACGAAAAGGATATTCGGTATCTGCATTTCGGTACTTTTGAGAACCACCCGGCAAAATCGCGACGCTCTTCGGCGGCATATTTTCGATGATACGGCTGCGACGTGCAGCATATTCTTTAAGGGTAATACCCATTAACTTAAGCATCGTTGACATGATATCTCATCCTTTAAGATCTCTCGATTTTTGAAACAAAACTTACTTATTCCTGGATTAATACGACTAGGACCTACATTATCTGATTGACCCGCTCCTAAAGTCACTCTATTCTTATAGCAATCATAGCCCCTGTGAGAGATAAATTGTGGATAAATCTAAATCTGTTACCGTTACGCTCTTAAATAAGGAATTTCAAGTCTCTTGCCCAGCAAACGCGGAAGACCAGCTAAATGATGCTGCACGCTATTTAAACGACAAAATGCGCGAAATTCGCAAAAGTGGCCGTGTCATTGGGATGGAGCGGATCGCTGTTATGGCGGCTTTAAACATCGCTTATGAATTAGCAGTCTTAAGACAACAACAAGAGGCCTACCTCAAATCAGTATCTACACAAATAGAACACTTGCAAAATAAAATAGATAACGCTTTAATGGATGAACTGATCGAGCTCGAAGGATCTCAGGATTCAGTTTAACGTTCATTGGCGCCTTTCTCGGGTGCTCGCCAGTACAGTCTTACTTCTTGAGCCGATAATTAACTGACAGGGGGTCTTCCTGTTGTCGTTGTTGTGCATGTCTGCCTTGTGTGGAAAGCCTGATACGGCACATTGACTCCCACTTGAACTTTACGGTTCAAGGGAAACGCTGTACAGCGGCACTTTTGAGGGCGCCGCCTTTTTCTGAGGCCGCTTTAGCTGATTTTTATTATCATGATGGCAGAAAATCAAAATACCAAAGCAGCTGTTAGACGTTCTATTCGTTTAGAGAGGGCCAAGCTATCAATAAAACAACAAGCAAAAAAAGCCGAGCAGCTTATGCAGATCATTGTTCAGTTGCCAGAATTTATTCACAGTCAACACCTTGCAGCCTACTGGCCAAACGACAGTGAAATAAGTCCCCTCGGCATTTTGGCTACCGCCTATAAGATGGGAAAATCTTGTTATCTTCCAAAGCTAGATCCCGATCCGATTGCACACATGCAATTTGTGGAATATCATCCGGGAGATTCTTTAACAGCGAATCATTTAGGGATTTTAGAGCCTTCGCTTGAACATAGAAAAAGCATTGCACCAAAATCGCTTGATTTGGTGTTAGTCCCACTGGTTGCTTTTGATACCAAAGGCCAACGATTGGGGATGGGAAAAGGCTATTATGATTATACATTCGCTTTTCATAAAACTGATCCAAATTCAAAACTGTTTTTATTAGGCATTGCTTATGATTTGCAAAAAGTATCTGAACTACCATTTCAGGAATGGGACATCCCACTTGATGGTGTTGCGACTGAAACGCAGTCTATCAACTTAAAGGATCCCTTATGAATTACTGGTTACGGTATTCTGAACTGCAAGACATGGTCTTGTTAAAACCCGGCAATCGACTGTCCATAACACCCGTTACTCAAAAAGAATGGATATTTATTTTATCTTTGAAAAATGGGGTAAAGAACACATGACACAAGACGAATTAAAAAAAAATGTTGCCAAAGCTGCACTTGAATATATCCCTGAAAATGCGATTATTGGCGTTGGAACGGGTAGCACTGTCAATTATTTTATTGATTTTCTGGCGACTATTAAATATAAAATACAAGGAGCTGTTGCAAGTTCTAAGGCAACAGAAGCGCGTTTAAAATCGCTAGGGATCCCTATCTTTGATTTAAACACAGTCTCGGAAGTCGAGATCACTATCGACAGTGCGGACGCGTATAATCCGTATTGCCAATTGGTGAAGGGTGGTGGGGGGGCACTCACACGTGAAAAAATTCTGGCTGCCGCCAGCCATACGTTTTTGTGTATTGTAGATGAATCAAAAGAAACAAAGATTTTTGGTACATTTCCAATTCCCATAGAAGTTATCCCCATGGCACGCAGTTTTGTTGCACGTGAAATTGTAAAGCTGGAGGGTAATCCTGTTTATCGACCCAATTTTATCACCGATAACGGTAATATTATTTTAGATGTACATCACTGGGTTATCGCAGAACCCATTAAACTCGAAAGAACCTTAAATAACATTCCCGGGGTTGTATGCAATGGGCTTTTTGCGGACAAGCCAGCCGATACGCTACTGATCAGCACCCAGCAAGGCCTTAAAATCATCAAAAACAAGTTATCCGGCTGAATTCTTTCACATAGCATCAATCACGCTATACTGTAACTATTAAGGCTTAAACAAGGAAGTGAATATGTCTAAACCAACAACCGAATTTGGCAAATGGCGATCGTTTTTTTGGCCTGTGCATAACCGCGAGCTTAAAAAACTGCTACCGATGTTTTTAATGTTCTTTTTTATCTCTTTTGTTTATAGTCTATTGCGCAACACAAAGGATGCCTTATTAATTACTGCGCCGGGTTCGGGTGCTGAAGCCATCCCCTTTTTAAAAGTCGGTGGCGTTGTACCCGTTGCCATTATTTTCATGATTATTTATGCAAAATTAAGTAATGTTTTAAGCAAAGAAAAACTTTTTTATACAACACTCTTGCCTTTTATTGCTTTCTTTGTCTTATTTGCCACGGTGCTTTATCCTGCCAAAGAATATCTTCACCCAACGGAGCTGGCCGATAAACTCCAGGCGGCGCTACCTCTGGGTCTTTCAGGACTTGTTGCAACTTTTCGTAACTGGACTTATTCGCTTTTTTATATTTTTGCTGAATTATGGGGTAGTTTTATTTTATCGCTGCTCTTCTGGGGTTTTGCGAATGACATTACCCGAGTAACAGAAGCAAAGCGATTTTATGCTCTATTTGGATTAGGCGCAAATCTTGCATTGATCGCTGCGGGTCCTGCTGCGAAATTTATTACCAACTTAAATGAAGGTCCTGAATTTTCGGGTGACCCTTGGCAAACGCCCTTGAATTATTTGATGGGTGTCTCTATTGTTTCTAGTTTTTGCATTATGATTATTTATCGCTGGATCAATAAAAACGTCTTAACCGATCCGAAGTTTTATGATCAATCAGAACGCGTCCATGTTAAAAAAGATAAACCTAAACTATCACTAAAAGAAAGTTTCGTGTTTTTAGCAAAATCAAGATACGTACTTTGCATTGCAATTTTAGTACTCACCTACAATATTACAATCAATTTATTGGAAGTGACTTGGAAAAGTCAATTAAAACTGCTTTACCCAAGCAAAGTCCAATATCTCGATTTTCTCGGGACATACTCAACCATATTAGGTATAACCACTATCCTAATGATGTTATTTGTTTCGAGTAATGTCCTTCGTCGATTTGGATGGGGCGTTGCTGCTTACATTACGCCTGTTACTTTATTGGTGACTGGCATTGGCTTTTTTGCCTTTATTATTTTTCAAGAACCCTTAACACCTAGCTTAATTACCTGGGGCTTAAGCCCATTGTTTATTGCGGTTATTTTTGGCACGATTCAAAATATCATGAGTAAAGCCGCGAAGTATTCCCTCTTTGATCCGACCAAAGAAATGGCTTACATTCCCTTGGATCAAGAATCCAAAGTAAAAGGTAAAGCGGCAATTGATACCGTAGGTGCCAGAATTGGTAAAGCAGGCGGCTCTGGGATCCAGATTGGTCTTATTACTATCTTTGGTTCGCTCGGCGCGGTAACACCCTATATCGGCGTGATTATGTTGTTTATTATCGGGGCTTGGTTGTGGGCGATTGCGCAATTGGATAAGCTTGAATTTAAAAAGATTGAAAGGAAACAAAAAGCTTAGGGTATAAATTTCGCTTTACAAGGCTGTTGATAATCTGAAATTACGCGAGATACGTCTTCTTGGAATGCTTTTAATAGTTCAAATTCCATGCCTGCTTGACGTTCAATTGCCGCAATTTCATCGGAAACTAATCGTTTTTTTAGATAATCATCAAATTTTTTAAGTTTCATTTTAAGCCTCCACTGGTTGAATTTTAACTAGTCTATCACGAGCAAAAATTATATCAAATACTAAATGCATAAGTTTAGATTGAAATGGGCATAGGTTATACCTCTCCGCTATTTATCGGATATTTTATTTAATTTTGTAATGTTATAAATATTGATAGAAATTGATTGCGTTAGGCTGTGACTTAAATCCCCCCGCCACGAAAATCGTTGGTAAGCAAAAGTTTAGTTTATTTTACAAGTGTTATTTTGTTCACTCGTGGCGACCCCCTTTTTCAAAGGGGGCAAATCCTTTGTGTATAGGAAGACTCTATGAAACACTATAAATCTAGTTTGAAAATAGCAGCGCGAGAATTGCGAAAGAACATGACTCCAACAGAGGAGATGATCTGGTTTGCTATTCGAAGAAAAAAATTGTTAGACATTCAATTTTACAGGCAAAAAGCCATTGGTCCTTATATTGTTGATTTTTATGCACCAGCTGTTAATTTAGTTATAGAAATCGATGGCGCACATCACTTAACAGCTGACAATATAGGACAAGACAAATTTCGAGATGCCTCTTTAAATGAACT
>DAORSV010000061.1:1782-8730 GCA_035443705.1 Gammaproteobacteria bacterium | reverse complement strand
TTTGCTTTGATAGATCCGGACTACTTTTTGATGAGTTTGCTCATATATTTACCGATATTTTTTCAAAACGTAACCAAATCTACAAACGCGTCGTACAATGCCTCGCCGATGGATATCATGACCATGAAAGCATATGTAAGAAATTAAAAATTGAAAAAGGTGGTGTGTTAAGCGATTATCTAGATGAATTAGTGCTTTCGGGATTTATTCGTCGTGACTATACCTGGCACTTAAAAGATGGGCGAATCTCAAAATTAAGTCGTTATAGAATTAGTGATAATTATTTACGATTTTACCTGAATTACATCGCCCCCAATAAGGAGAAAATTGAAAAAGGTCGTTTTGAAGGAAAATCGCTTACATCAATGCCTGGTTGGGAAGGCATCATGGGGCTACAATTTAAAAACCTGGTGTTAAATAATAGAAATAAAGTAATTGAATTGCTTCAGGTTAATCCCAATGATGTGATTTATGACAATCCCTTTTTTCAAAACAAAACCATACGCCAAGAAGGTTGCCAAATTGATTATATGATCCAAACGCGATTTGACACGATTTATGTTTGTGAAGTTAAGTTTTCTAAACAACCCATCAAAATTTCTGTTGTTTCTGAAATGCGCGAAAAAATACAAAGATTAAAAGTTCCTCGTCACATTTCACGTCGTCCGGTTTTAATTCATGTTAATGGTATTGTAGAAAGCGTCCTGGACAGCGAATATTTCTCTCATATTATAGATTTTAGTCAACTATTATAATAGCTCGCAGACAGTATATCGATATAGGCAAATCTATTTTGGGATGGCAACTAAGATTCCTGTTATTATCAATCCTGCACTCAGAATATATTGCAAAGAAAGGACTTCTCCAAAGAAAAACCATCCCATAACAGGGATAAACACATATGCCAACGACATAAACAAATAGGCCTGCGTTAACGGTATTTCTTGTAAACACCAAATCCAACCCAGCGTAGACAGTCCATACAAACACAGCGCAGAAATAAAAGTGGGTTCCAGGGTTAAAGCCCAAACGGAATCCAAAGATTTTAAGGTGTTGGCTGCTGATTTAAATAACACGTGCCCAAAAGAAGCGCATAAAACACTCGAAATTAAAATTAAATGTCGCGTTGTCATCATAATCCCCACCGTTCTTGCCAAGCCTGAAACATTAAAACGCCCCACAAAGAATATTGCCAATTTCGCTGCCCCGACAGATGCTCAGCCCATCGTTGACGAATAGGCTCGGGATTTAAAATACCTTCAGATTCTAAACGCTGCAAAGATAATAAGTTCTCTGCCCATTCCCGCAAAGGACCTCGCAACCATTGATCAATGGGCACACCAAAGCCCATTTTGGGCCGTTCAATTAAACTATTAGGCACATATTTATTTAAGACTTGTCTTAATAACCATTTACCCTGACCGTTTCGAATTTTAACATTCATAGGTAAACCATAAGCAAATTCAACAACACGATGATCTAACAAAGGAACACGCGCTTCTAAACCAACGGCCATACTCGCTCTATCTACTTTAGCTAAAATATCGTCTGGTAAATACGTGAGTGTATCCATGATTTGCATCGATTCTACAAAATTATTGGAATGCCCAAAAGTAGATTCAAAATTCCAAGGGTACAACACTGGCTCGTTGCCACCCAGCACTAAATTCGCCGGTTCTTCCCAAAAACTGACTAAATTTTTATAAAAAGTCCCTGCATTTGGTACCGCAAGAATATCTGCAAGCTTATGCGCTTTGTCACCCACTAACCGTGGACGCAGTCGATTGGGTAATATTTTTGCAAATTGATCCCATTGATTGGGTGAAAATTGCCGGATCCCTTGTGCACTCAAAAGTCGCAACCAATAGGGTAAAACTTTCAATCGCGGCCAAAGCTTTTGACCCACAAAGTAACGATTATAACCCGCAAAAAGCTCGTCTCCACCATCCCCCGAAAGACTGACCGTAACCTGTTGACGCGCCAATCTAGAAACTAAGTATGTTGGTATTTGAGAAACATCTGCAAACGGCTCGTCACACCAATTTGGAATATCGGGAATAATGGCCTGCGCTTCACTCGATGCTAAATATAATTCATGATGTTCTGTACCTAAATGCTTAGCAACTGCCGCGGCATGCTTGGCTTCATCATATCCGGCTTCATGAAACCCAATGGTAAATGTTTTAATGGGACGATCGCTTTGTGTTTGCATTAAAGCAACGACTATAGAACTATCAATACCGCCCGACAAAAAAGCACCTAGAGGAACGTCAACCACAATGCGTCTTTTGACTGCATCACGCAACAAAGCATCACATTCCTCGATCAAGGCGTCATCACTACAAGATGCTTTTAAGCGATTGTCTTTAGCGCGTGCGATAACATCCTGCAAATCCCAAAATCGAAATTCCTGTGTTTTTTGATTTCTATCAATCGATAAAATGCTACCGGGTGATAGCTTTTGAATATTTTTAAAAATAGACAATGGCGTTGGGACATAATTAAACCGAAAATAAGCAGTCAAGGCCTCTTTATCTATTTCGGGCTTAAAATGTGGATGACCTTTAAAACTTTTGAGCTGCGAGCCAAAAAATAAAATACCTTGATTAAACCCCCAATACATAGGCTTAATGCCTAATCTATCTCGCGCTAAAAATAATTGTTGCGTCTGTTTATCCCAAAAAGCAAAGGCAAACATACCGATTAACTTTTGACAAGTAGCAATTACACCCCAACGCTCACACGCTTCTAAAATAACTTCTGTATCTGAATGCCCACGAAAACGACAACCTTCTAAACTTAAGGCTTCTCGCAATTCAGGTGCATTATAGATTTCTCCGTTATAGACAATAACAGAGCCACCCGAACGCGAAACCATGGGCTGATGCCCTGCTTCGGATAAATCGACAATCGCAAGACGTAGGTGCGAAAAAGACAGACCGAGCGCTTCGTCACACCATGCCCCTTCAGAATCTGGGCCTCGATGCGAAATTGCTTTACCCATTTTTTGGCCAATGCCCAATAATTCCGTTTTGGATATGTTGGCTTTAAAATCCCAAAAACCAGCTAATCCACACATAAGGGTTTCTTCGAAGTTATAACGGGTTTACGTCCAATGGAAAAATATCTAATACCCTGCGCATACATTGCCTTAGGATCATATAAATTTCTTAAATCAACAACCATTGCATTGTCGCCCATACAGTCAAAATTTAAATCACAAAACTCTGGCCATTCCGTTGCTATCACAACTGCATCCGAACCACGCATCGCCTGATAAACATCTTTCGCAAAAACAACATTTGATAATACTTTTGCGGCATTTTCCATCGCAGCGGGATCATACACAATAATATTCGCACCCTGCTTTTGCAGCGCTTCAATGATAATCAATGCAGAACTTTCGCGCACATCATCAGTATTGGCTTTAAAAGCAACACCTAACACTGTCAAGGTTTTTCCACGCACAGCACCATAACAGGCAGCCAGAATTTTTTCGATCATGTACGCCTTATGACGTTCATTAGACAAAATCACGGATTCAACAATAGACAATGGTGACAAAATTTCGCGTGCAGCATGTGCTAACGCTAAAGTATCTTTAGGAAAACACGAGCCACCAAACCCCGGACTGGGTTTTAAGTAGACAGCGCCAATACGCTTATCTAAACCTAATCCCTCGCTCACCTCGACAATATTCGCATTGGTTTTTTCACATAAATTGGCAATTTCGTTAATAAAAGCAATTTTGGTTGCAAGAAAACAATTGGCCGCATATTTAATCAGTTCCGAGCTTTCTAAATCTGTAAAAAGTATTGGGATGCCTCGTTTATCAAAAACTTGATAGATTTGATTCATCATTGCTTTAGCACTTTCTGTTTCGGTACCAACAATAATTCTGTCCGGGTTCATGAAATCGTAAACGGCTAACCCTTCTCGTAAAAATTCTGGATTAGAAACAATATCAAACTGCGCGTTTGGGTTTTCTTGTTGAATAATGGTTTTAACCAAATGACAGGTGCCGACAGGAACTGTGGACTTCACAACAATGACTTTATAGTCATTTATAAACTGCGCTATTTCACGGGCGGCTATTTTGAGATAACTTAAATCAGCTTGGCCTGTTCCTGGATCCGTTGGTGTACCCACCGCAATAAATAATACCTGACTTTTTTCTACTGTCTTTTGTAACTGAGTATCGAAGTTTAAACGCCCTGCTTGAATATTCTTATTAACCATTTCCGCAAGTTCGGGCTCATAAATAGGAATTTGAGCAAGCTTTAATTGCGCAATTTTTTCTGGATTATTGTCTATGCAGATGACAGAATGCCCAAGTTCCGCAAAACAGGTGCCAGAGACTAAGCCTACATAGCCAGTACCAATCACAGCGATTTGTATCGTCATATTTTAAGTTCTCCAGTCGTTGTAGGAACGTGCGCGAAATAACTTCCCCTTCTTTCGCTTGCTCAACTCGCTACGCTCAAACATTAGCTCGCTCAAAAGAGCAAGTTATTTCGCGCATATTCCCTAGCGCGGTCGCAACAAGCACATAAATAATTGCTAAAAACAATGTTCAGCGATAAACTGCCTACATTCTTAGCATTTTTATTGCATTATACAGTACAAGGCTCTATCTTTTCTATGAAAATAACACTGGTTATTTCGGCATTAAATACAGGTGGCGCAGAGCGTGTTATCACTACGCTTGCAAATGCGTGGGCGGAGCAAGACGAAAATGTTAGTTTAATTACTTTTCAAGAGCCAGGATATCAATCTTTCTACCCTTTAAATCCCGGCGTCAACCTGCGTAATTTAAATCTTCGCGTAAAAAATAGATTTTATTGTCCAAATCTTCTGGTTTCGCTCTGGAAATTACTAAAACGCGCCTGGTTTTTGCGTCAATTTTTAAAAAAACAGAAGCCAGATTGCGTTATTGCATTTTTGGATACAGTGAATATTACAACTATCTTGGCAACTTTAGGACTTAAAATTCCTGTTATTGTTTCCGAACGTGTAGATCCCTCTCAACATCCCATCGGCCCTCTACAAAATTTTTTACGAAAGTTAACTTATCCTTTAGCCGATCACATTGTTGTGCAAACAACACAAATCCAAGACTATTTCCCTAAAAAGCTTCATCCACGAATTTCGATTATTCCAAATCCGGTCGCTCTGCCATCCAATGGATCACCTTTACCGAATATTGATTATAAAAGAAAGAACATTATCGCAATCGGACGCTTAGAAACTCAAAAAGGATTTGATTTATTACTCCAGGCTTTTAGTGCAGTTCACGACAAACAACCAGAATGGGAATTAGTGATTTGGGGAGAAGGAAGCGAACGCCCGGTACTTGAAGCATTGCGCGCAAATTTAAAATTAAAAGCCTATGTACATCTTCCTGGGTTAACAAACAACATAGTCCAAGTTTTATCAGAAGGTTCGCTATTTGTACTCTCTTCTCGGTACGAAGGATTTCCAAATAGCTTATGCGAGGCGATGGGAGTCGGGCTGCCTGTTATTGCTTTTGATTGCGGGAGTGGATCAGCAGACATTATCCGACATAACATTGACGGTCTTTTAGTACCTGCTCAAAATGTGAATGCTTTAACCAACGCAATGTTGCAATTGATAGAAAACATCGAATTACGTAAACAATATGGCAAACGTGCAAAAGAAATTATCGAGCGGTTTTCGTTGAAAAAGATTTTAAAAAAATGGGATGGGCTCACACATTGTTAATCTCATGTAAACTTATTTACAGACTGTTATAAAGCTTCTCATAAGCATCGACACAAGCGCTCAATGAAAAACTTTCTTTAACACGCTTCTGCCCAGCCTCACCAAACTGCTTCGCTTTGCTGAGATTATTGGCTAAATCTAAAATGGCCGCTGCTAAGCTGTCCGTATGGCGTGGTTCTACAACATAACCTGTTTTGCCATTGATAACAGCTTCCTTATTCCCGCCAATATCCGTTACGACCATGGGTAGACCCGCAGTCATCCCCTCTAATATCGCATTTGAAAACCCCTCGTTTTTAAAGGGACACAAAACACCGATGTCGGCACTAAACAACACATTTGAAATATCCGATCGAGTACCTAGCCACAAAATGTGTTCACTTAAGCCAAGATTCTCTGCCTGCTGTCGTAAAGAACTGCCAATCCCATCGTCACGCCCCAGACAAATTAAATACCAGCATTCTGGAAGCTTATCCTTAATTTTACTCAAAGCGACCAATAGATCGACATGTCCTTTGTATGGAATAAGATTAGCAACTTTCACAATAACCAAAGCGTCTTGTTGAATGCCAAGTGTACTTCTAACCGCATTGCGAGATTCCGTAGGAATAAAAGCAGCTGTGTCTATGCCATTGTAAATCAGTCGTAAATGTTCTAAGGGTACGTTCTCTTCTATTTGTAACTGCGAAACAAGCGCTTGACAATTGCCCGTAATCACTGAAGTTCTAGAATGTAACTTTTTTTCTAACCAACTTATAAAAACACTCTTCTGTTGATAGCAATTCAAGGAACGTCGACTCATGATTTTAAATCCCTTAAATTGTGCCAAACCCGCCGCTAACATGCCAACAATATAAGCTTCTGGTAAATAAAAATGTAGAATTGTGTTTTCATGATCTTGAATTCGCTTTTTTACGTACGACTTTAAAGCAAAAACACCTAAAATCATACGAATAAGATGACTGAATAATTGAGGTAATTTTTGAATCCAGGTTAAATACTTCCCATCTAAAACACAACAAACAGGAATCCCTCTTTTCTCAAACTCTGGCGCCAAAACACCCTTCTTAAATGTTGTAATAACGCGCACAGGCCATCCATTAGAAACAAGCTTGGGTAAAACAGAAATTAAATGCCGCTCCGTTCCGCCGACATCCAGGCTGTTAACAACAATAATGATAGTTTTTTTCATTTTAAAGTTTCACT
>DAORSV010000061.1:0-1682 GCA_035443705.1 Gammaproteobacteria bacterium | reverse complement strand
TCCCATAATTTAAAAATACGATCAGGCTCAAATCGATCGCAAATCTCTTTGGCATGTTCAGCCAAACGTTGTCGCTGTAAACCATCTTCTAACAGCTCTAGTGTAATCTTAGTTAAAGTTTGCATGTCACCTACTGGAAAAAGTCTACCATCGATCCCATCTCGAACAATATCTATATTCCCGGAACAATCAGATGCGATCACGGGCAAACCCACCGCCATCGCCTCACACAAGGCGTTGGGGAAACCTTCATATTGAGAAGGAAAGATAAAAAGATCGGATTTAATAAGAGCATCTTGAATATTTTGGATAGTGCCAGGTAACGATACTTTATCGTGCAAGCCTAACGAATGAATAAGATGCTCAAGATTTAAACGTTCAGAACCTTCACCATAAATAGTAAGTATTAAATGTGGGGATTTTTTAAGTAATTCAGGTAAAATTTTAATAAGCATCTCAAAATTCTTTACAGGATGCAAACGTCCTACTGAAACAATATTTTTGACAACTGAAGATGATGTATTAGCTACTTTTGACTGTATTGGCCTCAATACAGCATTAGGAATAATTTTTATATTCTTAAAACGATTTGTATTAAAATAAGCTGCTGCTGAGTTTGTTTGTACTATAACGCTAGCGGCTATTGGATAAAATATTTGGCGCAATTTTTGATAAAATTTTGGTAGTTGATGATAGGCCGGATGTGTCCTCTCGGATACCAGAACAGGTGTTTTTAGACCTATCGTTGCTATCAGTGTTGTAATATTTGTCACATCCGCAAAAGATAAAACAACATCCGAATTTAGTTTTTGAATCGCTCTTCGTAAAGATACAATACGCACAAAAATATTCTTAAGGCGCATTAAAAATGAAAAGCCTACACGTGTTTTATCGAGCTGAACTAAAAAAATTTTAGGATCCAGAGGATAAAATGGATTCGATGTAGTGGCAGAAAATGTTACTAATGAAATCTGACAGCCATTTGAAACCCAGACATTAGCAAGTTCTGATAACACACGCTCAGCTCCACCGGCATTGAGGGATGAGATAACGAGAACGACATGCATCCTATTTCAAACCTATTCTAGATAAAAGGATATAACCAACCGCTTTACAAAGATTTATAACATGAAAAATAGCGGGTTTTAAAAAACAAGCGATTTTTGTTTTTTTATGACTGTATACTAGATAATAACATTTAAAAATTCTAAGCGTATACAAAAAAACAACTAAAATATTTTTATTATTTAAAGATGTTGTTCTATTATTTCCACTCCAATATTTAATCAAACATTCATCTAAAAAATAAAATTTATTAGCAATAGAAAGCCTTAAAAAAAGTTCATAATCTTCTGAAGCACACACCATTTTCGATTCTGAAAAATATCCAAATTGTTGTAGAATGGAACGCTTTATGAGCACAGATGAAATGGGAATTGTATTTTTGTATAAAAGGGATTCAAAATTTGCAGGCCTCGCGTCATGAAAGTTGGTCCATTCATTTACTTCATCAAACCTCAACATTTTTGTATAACACAGCGAATATTCAGACCTTTCTTCCAGAACACACACTTGTTTTTCAATTTTATCTGACATCCACAAATCGTCATCATCACAAAAAGCAATATATTTCCCTTCGGCTAAACGAATACCATGATTTCTAGGTGAAGCAGCCCCCCCTG
>DAORSV010000060.1:0-8905 GCA_035443705.1 Gammaproteobacteria bacterium | reverse complement strand
TTGCTTGTTCGGATACCGAAACCTGTACAACGGTTTCGCAGCTTTTAGGTAAATCTACCATTGAGGTCTCTTCGACCAATCAAGGCGACAGCTTGCAAAAGCGACCACATGAGATTGCAGGGACATCGTCTCACAATGTCAGCGATTCCAGCTCAGAGACGGGCAGAGAACTTCTAATGCCTGATGAAATTAGGGTTTTAGGTGACAAAGTTGTTTTAGCGATACATCGTGGCGAACACCCTATGATTTGTCAAAGGATTAATTATTGGGAACGTTTTGAATGGTTGGGACTATGGGACGATAACCCACTGCATAAATATGCGAAAGATGTTAAGGTACAATATTCTGTTGCTGAATACAGTGCATTAGTATTAAAAATTGTATTTAATTAACATGTTTTTTTAAAATAACCTTAAAGCATTTGTATTAACAATCGATTGTCCTGTGGACATACTTGATGGAATTTTACACTTCACTGATTATGAATTCGATCTAAACGCACTTGAAAAGCATGACTTAATTAAAACACATAATAGCCAGAGTTACATTGCGTTAAATTAGCCAACTTTTTTCTGAACAAATAGGTTTTAATCTATAGACCCATGCCCATATCCATACTCATTTCTTTATCCCGTACTTTTACTTGTTGGTAAGACTGCGCGTCAGCTGAAACAAACTTACTAATACCAAAATCTTTAGCCTTATAACAAAGTTTTGGATCATTATCAATTATAAAAGCCAACTTCCGAGCCCTATCGTTTAAGGTGCGCCATTCTTCTTTTTCTGCCTCTATTTTATTTATCCAGGGCGGCGTAAGCTCAGCTTTTCGTTGTGTGGCATTCATATAATCTGCAATTAAATCTTTTGAGTTAAGCTCTCTTAATAAAAACTGAGCTTCATTCTGTTTTTCTTTATACGTCTCATAACGATGATTTTCCGAATGAACATGACTTTGTATACCGTGTCTTTCGGCTGCTTCCATCAAGATTGTACTATCTTTAATATACGAGGCAAGCTCGCCAACCCGCTTGGACGCTTGGCTTTTCCGTTTGAAATCTTCTAATGTATTGGGTTCTTTAATGTTTTTAACTTCTTTTCTTTTTATTACAAACTCAGCAATAATTTTAGCATTATCAGAAACAAGCGATTTTTTATTTTCTATTAACTGTTCTAAAGTTAAACCTTTTTTAGCAAGTGTCTTTGTGTCCAGAATATTTTTAACTTCTGCTGCACCGTGTTTTTTCAACACATCGTTAAAATCTTCGCAATTCGTTGGCTTCACAACATAAACATCAAGACCTCGCTCGCTTAATGAATGAATAGCAGTATCTAACGCTCTATTAGAGGATGCGTCTACCCCGTCATTATCTCCACATAATAAAACACTTTTAGAGTTCAAAGGGATAAGGGTGCTAGCAAAGTTAGAAACCCCAAGCGTCACGAACACACCTAAATTCGGATCTACTTTTGCAACACTTAAAGCCGTTTCTGGTCCTTCTGCCAACGCATATTGATGTCCAATATTTGGCACAGACTTTGCGGCTTGGACCAGCACAAAAGCGCCTTTTTGAGGACCATGAGTTCGTTTTTTAACCCTAATGTCCAATTTGTCAAACGTTTTAGGGTTAAGATAGATACATTGCACTGCTTGGACTTCGTCACTTATATTGCGGGCAATAACGATAAGCGCGGGCCAGTTTTTTCTAGTTTCTTTTTCCCATACTGAAGCGCTAAATCTAAAACTTTTATCGAGCAGAGGATCTGTGATACCTCTATGTTTCTCTAAATAAATTTCAGCTATCGTTCCTGCAACAGGATAACTTTTAGCAACAATTTCTCTTGCATATTCGATACTTTCTAACTGCTCTGGGGTAAGCTCATAACTGGGTAAGCGGCATTGAGATTCGACTTTTTTATTTTTATTTATTAGCTTAGTTTCTGGAGCCACCCCGGCCCACTCAGCGGCATATTGCAGCGCTTGCTTAAACTCTAATTGAAGTTCCCGTTGGATAAGTTGAAAGAAATTCCCTTTTTCTTGAGACTCAAAATCTTTCCAAGTACCGGCGTAGTGCCCCTCAATATTAACCGATAGGCTACCATTCTTACCATATCTAAGGCGCTTACTGTCTGAAAGTTTTTGATTAGGATGGCCTAAAAGGGACTCTACAAATGTAGAAGCATTAAATATGAGCGCCTCAGAAACGGTATTCGCATCCCAGAACGGGGTAACGATTTTTTCGGCAGTGGGTGTAGCAAAATCCCCGTGCCAATATGAATCAACAGGATTTTTAAGAGCAGGCATTGAAAAACTAGCCGTTTGGTTTGCTTGTAAGTTAACAACGGCTTTTTGGTTTTTAAGGCTTTCTAAATGTGCTAAGGCATGTTTTTCAACGTCTTTAGTCTGAACTTGAGCTGTGAATATGAAATCATCAAAGCGCTCGTATTCTTTATTGATAGTATACGCCAGTTCGTTTCTTTCTCTATTGATTAAAATAGCTTTATTGAATAAATCTTTAGAAAGTTCTTTGCCGGCATTTTTTTGTGAAAATATGTGGGACCAACTTTTACCCGCTTCACGGCGTAAACGTTTATATTTCAAGGCAGCGTAATAATCGGCTTTTTCACCTATTGTTAAATTAGCAATGGTTTGCATCTTTCGAGCGTAATCAGCATAGCGTTGCAATTGGTGCCAGTTAACTACAGTGTCATCTTTAATAACAACGTAAGCTTCTCTATTACGAACAAGCTTTAATGCTAATGCTGTCCTGGATTCTAAATTACCCACGCATTTTTTAAAGGTAGTTAAATCTTCCCTCACCTGATGATAAAAAGCTTTTTTACTCAAGTGCTCTGGCTTAACATTGAAATATTCTAAGGCTGCTCGGTAGCTCTCTGGCTCATTCAAGATGGCATTAGCCAATGCATCTCTTGAAACAATATAGGGTGTCGCAATTTCTTTTAAAATTGCTGGCTGTGGATCACCCATTTCTTTAGTCTCGTGCCAAATAGCAGCCGAGCTTCTATTGGCTTGTACAAATTGCTCAACTGTTAAGAATTTCTCTTGTGCATCAGGTGACAACCCTTCTAAAAAAACATTTCGGGCATAGGTTTTAGCATCTTGTCCGATAAATCTAAAAAGCGCGCTTGGCGTATCAGAAACGTCGTAAATAATTCGGTAATATCTCGGCTTATCTTCAATCATTTTTGCGGCCATAGCGAATCGGCTTTCAGATTGACCGTTTAAAGCCTCAATGTAATTTTGCACGAACTGTTGATCTGCTTCTTTGCGTTCGAAGAGATTGGCCTGTTTTTCCAATTTCTCTAAACGCTCTTTTGCATAACCGCTCGCTTGTACCTCAAATGGAGAAGGTACCTCGCTATTTGTTTTAAGTGAACCAAATTCATAAAAATCCAATGCTTTTTGATAATTTGCACGATTCTGAATGATGCTTGCGGCCAAGCTATCTCTTTGCTGCGTAATTTTTGCGGCTTTAACTAACCATTCGCGTGGAATGGGAACCCCTGTTTTTGCTAATGCCTGTAATCGGGAGATTTGATAGGCCGTTAAATCGTTGGCCGAGATTAAAGCATTTGTTTTAAGGGCTTTTTCTTGTGTGATGATTTGATGCCATAAGCTGCCGCCTTCACGAGAAAGCTTAAGATAAGATTCCACTGCTCTAAAAGCGTCTCGCTCTTCCAGGGAGGATGTTCTAAAGAGTTCTCGTCTCTCATGTGCGTTTGCTTGAACCTTAAGCGCTTCTAAGCCGATACTTAAAGCCATTAAAGTAGGATAATGTGCTTTAATATCCCTTTGAATCGCAAAGGCCAAGCGATCTCGATGAACTACCCGACCCTGTTTCACCTCAATGAGGTACTGGTTAACCCGCCCTCGAAGTTCATGATCTCGGCTTTGTTCGGCCAGGTTCTCTAAAGAAATCCCATAAATTTCTAAAGCAGCACTATAGCGTTCGGATGATGCAAAAATCTCAGCTGCAATCTCATCTCGCTTAACAACCGCTAAAGATAAAGCTTTAGATAAAGGATGGTTGTTTAAAAACACGCGTTCTTCTTTAGTCGGATTTTTTATGCCCAAAGCTCGTAGCTCTGCACCCGTCTTACCCGTTTCACAATTAGCGTCGACATAAGCGGCAACCCGTTTAGCGTCTTCACGACGTGTTAAAAGAACGTCTACTTGACGTTGTTTTTCAGCATCTGCTGCTTGTTTTTCCCAATATTGTGTAGGATTGAAGGTTTGTGCAATCTGATTTTTCAAATCTACCTTTATTTTTTTGAGCTTCTCAAAAATATGCTTTTGAAACCGACTAGCAGATTCAGCAATATCGACTCCTCGACGTGCTGCAAAAGCTAAAGGATAGTCCAAAGTACTGTCTTTCATACCCATTTTAGCGAGATTTTTCTTTAAGCCTGACAGAGACTTGTGTGTTTCTTTATCACCATACAGTTTTGCCAGAAGTCGATGACGTGTCATGGCCACATAAGAGAGATGCCGATTCCAAGTCCATGAACTGAGCGCAAAAACATTATCAACAGTGGTGCCCTGAGATCGATGTATGGTGACCGCGTAACCATGCGTGAATTTTTTATATTGAGTAGGATTAAAAGTAACGATTTTGTTTTGCTGGCCATCGAGTAGAACGGTAATTGCATTTATTTCTGAACCGGCATCATAGGTATAACTCATTATGGTACCCAACTGCCCATTCTTAACACCGTAACGCCAACTGTTTTCCAGAAATAAAATACGTTCCCCGTGTGCAATGCCTATCTCACCCGCTGCATTACGCGTGATGGCGGGGTGGCTTAAAGCGCCAATAGCGTTTAAATGGTAACGCGCGAGCTTATTTAATTCAGCCACCTGCGGGTTCTCATAAGCCAGGATAAGGCTTTCAGACAGGGGAGAAGTTTTAATTGCACTGGCCCAATCTTGGATAAGATTTTGTTTGGCGGCATCAAGCGTATCACTTAGAGAAATGCACTCATGCCGCTCGTAATATTCCAGCGCTTTAACCGTTCGCCCTGCCGCGAAATGGCCTGTCGCTTCCTTCTGCCAGACCTCTTTTTGTCTTCGGATGGTGGTTAGCTCCGCAAAACCCAAGCGTTCCAGTAAGGCCCTAAAAATGGCACCCGGACCTATCGGTTGCAGCTGTGCATGATCTCCTACCAGCACTAGCTTGGCATTGCTTTTGACAACGGCTATAAGCACTTTTAACATGCTCAAACTATCTGTCATGCCGGCTTCATCCATAACAATGATATCTTTTGCCGAGAGTTTCAGTGTTTCGCTTTTTAGAGCCGTACAAAACGACTCTATCGTTCGGCTCGCAATACCCGAATCATTTTCCAGGCTATCCGCTGCCTTGCCGGCGAGTGCGATTCCCTGCACCTGATAATCCGATGCCTCCCACGCAGCTTTTGCAGCCTTTAGCGAATAGCTTTTACCCGTACCCGCACGGCCGACCATAATACTAATATCATTGCCTTTCAGGATATGGCGGATCGCTTGAGCCTGGTCGCTATCGATGTTAAATTTTTTAATAAATTTATTAATCATCCGTCCATTAACGGTATGTTTGGCTTTTTGATTAAGCTGTTCTGCTAATTCTTGTACATTATTCTCTAAATCAAACATCTCACGCGTCGTATAGCGCTCCCTACCATCTTCTCCTGGTCCTATGGCTAATAACTCAGGCGAGGATTTTATTTGCATCAGTACCTGCGCCAGTACTTCAGGATGAGCGACATGACGCGATAACACCTTGGCCAAAAATTTCTCATTAAACACCGCTTCATGTTTAGTAATTTCTTCTAAAACCTTCTGGATAATTTCTACTGGCTCTAAATGGGGTTCTAAGGTAATAGACAGGGGGTCAACAACTTCTAACGCCGCTGTAGCCGAGATTGGTGTTGCTTCAGGCTTGGCAAAAAACTGAGGTGCTACCGCACTCATGAATTGAGATATCCGAGAAATCACATGGCGCGATTTAGGCGGCTCGGGGTCTGAGCTCAGGATTTTCTCATTGGCAGGTTTTAATTGGGTGCCGAGCGTTTGGGCGATGTCTTGCACGCTAAAGGTAGCGCTCTGTTGAGACAAGGCATCCAAAAGAATGTCAGGTTTCTCCAAAATCTTCTCAAGGTTTCGCAAACGGATTTCAGCGTTTCGGGCTCGTGCTTGTTGGTTAGCGATGTTTTTTTGATTGCCTTCATGAACAGTCGGTTCTAAATCAATACCGCGTGCCGCATTCGATAAACGACTAATCTTATTAGCAAAGCCAGCAAGTGCCAAATGCTTATTTCCCAACTCCTCCCATACCAAGCGCATCAGTCGACCAAGCGCCCATTCATTCCAAGCTCTGACCTTGTTTCCCCAGCCGTCTTTCGTCAGTTCCCGCATGCTGAGGAGAATGTGCACGTGAGGGTTTTTTTGACCTTTATGAGCATCGTGAATATCTATCTCAACAACCATTCCTCGGTCAGTGAAGAATTTAGCAAATTCATGACATAAGGCTATGTTTTGTTCTCTCGTTAATTCACGTGGTAGGGCGACTGAGGTTTCTCGGGCAAGTTGAGAGTCTTTTCGGCGTTCTCTGAATTCAATGGAATAAGCAAAGCGCTTGGCGGCTTCGAGGGGATTTGTTTTATCAAGCTCCACAATGTCCTTAATCCATTGAGGCGCATTTTCTGGTAAAAAAATTTCAGTGTAAACTACATCCTTCCGGTAAGAATAATCATAGGTTTTTCCAGACCTCGGGTCAAACAACTTGATGCCGCGTCTATAAGCAATCGCATTGATGACGTTACGGCCTTTAGAGCGCTGTAAAACCTTGATGTGTTGATGGTAGATAGCCATAAACCATCTTACTTAAGCACACGTTGCAAAGCAACGTATAAGTGCGCTATTCACTCCTTTCATAGTTTTATGGTTTTTAGCTAACATGTGCCGTTTTGCTCATTTTAAAAAGGTGCTGTGGCAGCTCTGATGGCTTTTAACTCTTTATTAGTTTTTGTATGAAATAGTAACGAATATTTTAGAAACTAGAGTTTGACGACTAGTAAGTCAAAACTGGGCAAAGCTTATTTTTGAAATCTGCGGCGATACCCCCTCCGATGGGGTTAGAAATATAACGGCAAATGGAAGAGCCAGCCCCGCTTAAGGCGCTCGGCAAAAAGGCAATAGCAAAATAGCATATACATGAAAAAAAAGGCTTAAACCGCCCAAGGGCGCGATTAAGATTTTAAATAGTCAGTTTTTTAATAAGGCCATGCTTTCGGTCGACTCAATTAGGTGAGGATTACAAAAATGCTAGTAGATAATGGACAGGCAGGTTTTGAGCCTCGGCAAGGCGTTCTTTCTCAAGCTCTAAGTCTACCGTGAAAAAGCTCACCATACGACATTGTAACTAACAAAGAGGCTAGGCTTATAGCGTTAACCTCTTTGCTTGCTGCTACACTTCGTCAAAGCCAAAAACCCAAGTAATGACACAAAGGGCCGCTAACTGCTTTTCTAATGATGTCGCCAGCAAAATGATATAGCTCAGGATAGATTCTCGGCAATATTTGGTTGTAAGTTTCAGAAGAATTAGCAAGATGCCAAGGCTTGCTAATCAAGGCATTTTCTTTTAAAAGGATCCAAATCCTAGATTTAATGAAATTTAGAAATTTTAAGTCCCAGTCTTCCCTAAACTTAATCTTTAACTATTCAACCTCTCGAAAGAAAGTGACACCCTTAAAGCATTTCTCATACTGCTCTTGTATATAGTTGAAGCATTCATTCGCTAAGTTCAGGCTAAGGTCTTCAGTGCTATTCATTGTTAGAAGCACTTTAACAAAAGCAGTTGCTCTCTCCACCTCTTGGCAATCTGCAAAATGGCGTTGTTCTCCAAAGGTAGCCGGTTTGCCTATTCGATATTCTTGAAAGTAGCGTTGCTCGTCAAAACCTACGATCGGTTGATCACGCTCTTCGCATTTTCGTTCATCAAATAGTTGGGTATTATTTTGTTCGTTATCTTCATCAAGATCAAAGCCTCCGTTTTCCGATTCTTTATCCTCGTCGAGTTCTGAAAGTAAGCGCAAACCCTCGTGAATAGTAAGATGTTCAAGTTCTTTGTCAATTTCAACTGAAACTGTATCGAAATTAACTTTAGGGTCTTTGAGCATTGACTTAAATTTACTTAGTTGCATTAAAGTAGTATCAGACATGAGTTTAACTCCTGTTAAATGGAAAATGGCGCGCTGAGTTTAAATTCAGCGCGCCAGCTTGTTTAGTCTTCGTCCGGTAACATGATAGTAAACACGGGTTCCCCGTTGTCACCACCTCCAATTAAAGCCTTAAGCTTTATAGTCTTTGGACGTCGACTGTTACCATCTCGCGGGATTACAGATAAACGATAAATAAGGCGATCAGCTGTATTAGGACTCAGTTTAATAGCCAAGTAAAACATCCATAAAATGTCGTCTAGCCTACCTGATTGATCCTGTAACGTCTGATTGCTTGAATCTTGATCTGTCCATTCTACATATCGGCACCAAACAGCACGCGTGACCGCGACTGGGATTTTCACACCCCTTCCTTGTGCCGCTTCGGATACGTCCACTAAAAACCCATCTGCTAATGCTTGAGCACGGGTGTAAACGGAAATGACCTTGGCTTCTTTGTAAAAATTAGCTAAACTATCGTCAGACATTTTTGACTCCTTTGTAGTCGAGAATGTTAGGGGTGTTTAGATGTGTCATCATCTTTACACCCCGCCTATGTTTCTGTGTGAAACATAGGTATATTATAACAAATTTAATTTTTATTGCAAGCTTTTCTTTCACTTTTCCCTAATTTTTAAGCTTTTTTTGTTTTTAAAACGCATGATTTTTATTGTTTATAGCATGCAAGAAA
>DAORSV010000059.1:8147-9254 GCA_035443705.1 Gammaproteobacteria bacterium | reverse complement strand
ACAAGTGCCCACACAAATTGCTTGGCTTCAATTATTTATAACTTTTTAAAGAACTGCCCTAAGGTCTTCTCGCCTAAACTAATTTTCACTAGCCTAAGCACCCAACCTTCAGGCGAACCGCAATCCTAAACCCATCCAACAACAATGTCAAACACATTTGTTGCGACTTGTTGCGACTCTAACCAAAAAAATTACACTAACAAAGCAAACTAAATTAAAAAACTCTGAAAAATGGACTCTAACAATACGCTGTTTTAATCAGGATAATTAATACTGCTTGACAAAAAACTGCACTTTCGTTAAGGTTTTTGTGGTGTTGAGTTGTACGGTGACCAAGAGTGTTTCAGATCTTGGCCTTAACTTAAAAACTTAATAGATAAACTTAAATCAGTATGCAAGGAGATCACGATCATGGAAACCCCAAAAGATATCACAAATCCCGAAAGAAAATTAAGTTTAGAAGCGATTCTAGTGAATCCAGAGTCTGAAGGACAAGAATTAGAAGTTCCCGTTCCACCCTCTCCAACAACAGCGGCAGCAGCGCCGAGTGGATGGCTTAACTGGTTAGCATCACCACTCGCTTTTCTTTCTTCGAACAATCCTGCGCCAGTTTCTGAAGAACAAAGACAACAACAGATCGAAGAACCAGACGCATTGGAAGCCTCTGTCCTTAACGCACAGGAAGGCAACAACGATGGCTTTATCCCGGAGCCCCCAATAGAAGTGCATCTATTGCCTCTGACAATAATAATGCAGCAACCAGCAGAACAAGAAGCCACGAAAATACTTGGAGAACAACAACTACAACAAGAACAAAAATTAAAAACAGAACAAGAAGCCACAATGGCTGCTGAACCAAGTATGTGGAATCTGTACGGTTTTTTAGGTTCGCCAACTCCCGCAGCGCCATCGGGCCCTACTAATGCTTCTAATGTACCATCAGAGGAAGAGGTAAATTACGTTTTTAGACCTTCAGCTAATCCAATAGACCCGCATCCCGCTGCAGCGTTCGCAATGCAAACAGGCGCAGAAGAAGCGCGTGCTATACAACACGCTACAAATCAAAGCACAAATGAGGCTTCTCCTGCTGATACAGAACCCGCGGAA
>DAORSV010000059.1:0-8047 GCA_035443705.1 Gammaproteobacteria bacterium | reverse complement strand
CATTCGACCTGAAGAACGCATAAGAATGGAAGCAGAAGCATTAGAAGCTGCTCAAAGATTAGCGCAGGAAGAACAAGCACGAATAGAAAGAGAAGAAAAAGCGCGACAAGATGTTCTCAGAGCAGCAGCAGAGGAACAAGCACGCATAAGAAGAGAAGAACAGGCGCGAATAGAGAGATCGAGACAAAATGCTATCCTGCTGCAACAGCAACAGCAACAGCAACAGCAACAGCAAATGCTATTACAACGACAGTTAGAAGAACAGCAGCGCCAACAAGCAGAAATTGCACACCGGCAGGCGATGATAGAACACCGTAGACTGCAAGCACTCGAGGCAGAGCGCATAGGCTTTTAGAATATCCAAAACATCCCTAGGCCATAAACGGTGCTCTCCTTGGGTTTTATTGCAGGCTTAAAACTTCCTGCTATTTGGTCGTTTGAAAAAATGACCAATTTACCTGTCTTAACAAGGCCGATGGTTGCTCGAGCGCCTAAGTTGCAATCCCATTTGTATTCTAAACCACCCATAAGACGCAAAACCGCTTTTCGTTGACTTAAGGTTCGAACTCTACCCGCTGTAGGTGGAACACCCATTGCTATACCTCTGCGTTCAACAGTGCCTTTAAAGAAACTCACGCCAACTGAGCCTATTAATTGAACAGGCAGACCTTCTCTAAAGGAATAAAAGCCCACTAAATCAACATGAGGACCTTGTATTTTCATTCTACTTTTAAAAATAGCTGGCGAACCTGTAGGACCAGCACCAATAGGCACACCCGCCGCTATATCTCCCGTGGTTAATGTTACATCACGTGTTCTTGTTTTTGTAGCTTCATATCCAGCTTCTATAGCAACAGAATCATTAAGCTTAATCCCAGCATAAAGATTCCCTTGTGGAGAATGATGTTTTAGTAAGTTATCACCAAAGCCACCTTTAAAATCCATACGGCGCACTTGCGTATCTGCACCAACATAGGGTCTATATCCTTCAAACCATCCGTAACTCATCGCACCTGAGCTTGAACTTGTTAATAGGGTAATCATGGCAACAGAAACTGCTAACCCACTTTTTTTATTCATCACCCAACTCCTTTGGAAGAATAATTAATCTAGAATGTTTATTCTAGTATAAAATTGCAGTTAGACAACTTTAGGCAACAGTCATCCCAAGCCAATCCTGTGGCTCTAAGAATTTCATTAATTTTGCTTGTGGGTTTTCTGAATTTTCTGGGTTCTCTAGGTCAGAGTAGCCATTGTATTGCCAACGAACGATTGGGGGTAAAGACATCAGGATAGATTCGATGCGGCCGCCAAATTGTAATCCAAATAAAGTACCTCTATCGTAAATCAGATTAAATTCAACATAACGTCCGCGGCGATACAACTGAAAAGCGCGTTCTGCTTGACCAAACACAAATGTTTTTCGTTTCGTTATAATAGGTCGATAGGCTTTTATAAAATGATCGCCAACAGATCGGATAAATGCAAAACACGTCTCGAAAGACCATTCGTTTAAACCATCAAAAAAAATTCCACCAATCCCGCGTGACTCTTTTCGATGTTTTAAATAAAAATAATTGTCTGCCCATTTTTTAAAGCGTGCGTACAGATCCTCACCAAAGGGTTGACAAGCAGCAGCGGCTACTCGATGCCAATGCGCACAATCTTCTGTAAATGGGTAATACGGTGTTAAATCGAACCCACCTCCAAACCACCAAACAGACGGAGCTCCCAACTTTTTTGCTAGAAAAAAACGCACATTGAAATGCGCTGTTGGCACATACGGATTGTGTGGATGGATTACGACCGAAACACCCATTGCTTCAAACTGATATCCGTCTAATTCGGGGTGATGAGGTAATGCTGCAGCGGGTAGAGCATCTCCAAATATATGCGAAAAATTAACGCCCCCACGCTCGATAACAACGCCATCCGTCAATACACACGAAATGCCATCACCGCCTTCTGGTCGTGTCCAAGGATCCGATTCAAACTGACCTTTTCCGTCTTCTGATGAGAATTGTTGACAGAGATCTCTTTGTAATGCCAAGAGATATTGTCGAACAGCACAAGCATCAACACTATCACGCTCTACATTATCCATATTTCTAAGACTCTACGACGGGATCTGCGGCAGGATCACCATACGGCTCTGCAAACGTGCACTCTTTTTGAGGGCAAACCTTTTCGGTACCGCGACGTTTAGTGGTTTTAATCATTAAGATGGGCCACTGGCATGTCGGACATGGTCCTGCAACCGGGGGGCTGTTAACTGCATATTTACAATCGGGATATTGATTACAGGAATAAAAGAATGTGCCATATCGCGACTTTCTTTTCACTAATGAGCCCTTTTGACATACAGGACATGTGACTTCTGTATCGACCGGCTTATCTAAAGATTCACTAAATTTACATTTTGGATATTGGCTGCAACCAATAAATTTACTATATTTCCCCTGTTTTATAATCAATTCAGAATCACAACTTGGGCATAAACGACCCTGTACAACTTCGGGTGGCAACAAAGAAGTTTCTCTATCTTCTTCTAGATTGCGCGTGTAATCACATTCTGGATACCCCGTACATCCAATAAAGCGCCCGCGTTTACCTAAACGAATAGAAAGCGGTTTGGTACATTTTGGACACTTTTCGTCTAATGCTTCGTGAGTAACATCTTGTCGTTTAACGGTTTCTTCTGTTGTGTGAATCAAGTCAATAAACGGCTTCCAGAAATTTGCCAACAAAGGAACCCATTCTTTTTCGCCGCGAGAAACAGCATCTAATTCATCTTCCAACTTGGCTGTAAAATCATAATCCACATATTGTGTAAAATATTGCGTTAAAAATTTGCTGACAATACACCCAACATCCGTTGGCTTAAATTGACGACTTTCTAGCTCCACATAAACACGATGCTGAAGCGTTGAAATAATAGAGGCATAGGTTGAAGGTCGCCCAATGCCATGTTCCTCTAATGCTTTAACCAAAGACGCTTCCGTAAAGCGAGGAGGCGGATCTGTAAAATGTTGATCCGCATGCAGCGCTATCAAATCAACCATTTCGCCTTCTTTTAAGGGTGGAAGCAGTCGTTCGCCATCTGTTTCTGTGGTTTTGGCATCATCAACACCTTCTAAATAAACCTGCATAAAACCCGGTGAGGAGACAATAGAGCCATTTGCGCGAAAACGATTGCCTTCCCCACAAGAAAGATCAACAGCAACGGCATCGATAGTAGCGTGTATCATCTGACAAGCAATCGCTCGCTTCCAAATTAAATTATACAGTTTGTATTGATCGAGCGTTAAAGCGCTTTTAATTTTATCAGGAATCAGTTGCGCCATCGTAGGACGAATCGCTTCGTGTGCTTCTTGCGCATTTTTAGCTTTGGTTTTATACACACGCGGTTCTTTGGGTAACGCGCTTTCACCATAACGCGCCAAAATTAAGTCTCGAATTTCACCAACGGCTTCTTTTGCCAACGCAACAGAATCGGTACGCATATAGGTAATTAAACCAACCGCGCCTTCACCTACATCGATACCTTCATACAATTGCTGCGCCACACGCATCGTTCTTTGCGTTGTAAATCCAAGCTTGCGAGAAGCCTCTTGTTGCAGTGTCGAAGTTGTAAATGGCGCCGTTGGATTACGTTTTCTTTGGCTTTTGGTAATTTTTTCGACTTTAAGCTTACCTTTAGCCAACAACCGAAGCGCATTTTCAATTTCTCTGGCATCTTTTTCGTTATCAACAGAAAACTGCTCAAACTTTTTACCCGCGTACTCAACCAATCGTGCGCTAAATTCGTGCTTTTTCGATTTAAGATCCGCTTCTACTGTCCAATATTCTTGTGTTATAAATTTTTCTATTTCTTCTTCTCTTTCCACAATCATACGAAGCGCCGGGCTTTGCACACGTCCTGCAGATAATCCTCGACGTATTTTTTTCCACAGTAAAGGCGACAAATTAAAACCAACCAGATAATCTAATGCTCTACGTGCTTGCTGCGCATTCACCAAATCCATCGATAAGTCTCTTGGTTTTTGAATAGCAGCTTGAACCGCAGTTTTTGTGATCTCATGAAACACGACCCGGTGAACGGGTTTATCTTTTAAAATCTTTCTCTCTTTAACAAGCTCGTATAAATGCCATGAAATAGCCTCTCCTTCTCGATCCGGATCAGTCGCGAGATATAAAGACGTGGCATTTTTTAACTCTGCGCAAATTGTCTCTAAATGCTTAGCATTTTTTTCAATGATTTGATACTTCATTGCAAAATCATGCGCGGGATCGACCGCTCCGGTTTTAGGAACGAGATCTCGCACATGCCCATAGGAGGCAAGAATTTCAAAATCCTTCCCCAGATATTTCTTTAAGGTTTTAGCCTTAGCTGGAGACTCTACAATAACAAGGTTCTTTGCCATAATTTTCAGTAACTCTTTGTGTATCCATAATCAGGGCGGACACGGCGGTCCACCCTACAAGTTATAACTATCAATTGCCAGATTAAGCCAACAAACGCGCATAACCCCCAGGAACCGAGGTAACAAGCCCCTTCAATTCCAATTCGAGTAGCATGATAGATACAGCCTTAGCCGTCAATCCACTTCGCATCACAACCACATCTACAGAAGTAGAATCATACCCTACCTGAGATAATAACGCTTCCTCCGTCACGCTGAGATTTTTTTCTAAAGCTGGTTTTTTATTCAGTTCTTCTTTGGAGCGTATCACATATTTCAGTATTTCACCCAATTCTTCGGAGACATCTTCTGCTGTTTCGACTAACTTAGCTCCCTGTCGAATTAAAGCATGACATCCTTTTGCTAATGGATTATGGATAGATCCTGGAATGGCAAAAACTTCTCGCCCCTGATCTAAAGCCACTTTAGCCGTAATCAGTGATCCGCTATTTAACGTCGCTTCGATCACCAACACGCCAACACTTAAACCACTAATAACGCGATTTCGACGTGGAAAATGAGAGTGCGCGGGTGGAGTACCAATGGGAAACTCCGACACTAAAGCTCCCCCTTTTTCTACAATTTCGCGGGCCAGTGCGCGATGGACAGCAGGGTAAATGCTATCGAGACCATTACCCAACACCGCAATGGTGTTGCCTACACCCGACAAAGCACCCTTATGCGCAGCGCCATCAACCCCAATGGCAAGACCACTCGTCACTGTAAAGCCGATACATGAAAAATGGTGCGCAAATTTCATCGCGTTTTCACATCCAATCGGCGTTGGGTTACGACTCCCTACAATGGCAATTTGCGGCCTGGCCAATAACTTTAGGTTGCCCTGCACAAATAACACCGGAGGTGCCCCGTGTGTTTCTTTAAGCAAGGGTGGATAAAGTGCATCATATTGCGTGATGATATGACAGTCTTTACCACTCATCCAGGCGAGATCTTGATCAACACGAGACCAATCTGCAATTCCCTTGATAACTTTGCAGTTCCCTGCTGCATCAAAGGCCTCCGCTAGATCTGTGTATTTTTTAAGTATTTCGGATAACTTCACAGGGCCCATGCCGGAGATCCGCAGCAAAGCTAATAGAAACCGTCGTTGTTCTGTTTTAAAACTCATTGTTTTTCTTGCCGCTTGTTTAGGGACTTTTAACCTTATCCAATAAACTTATCATTTCCGTCGATTCTAGTATCAATCCTAAACTCAATTTCTCATATGTTTGAAACACCAACAAGCTCCCAATGCGGAGATCCGGCAATTGCACAAAACATTTTCGCCATCCTTTAGAAGTGGGGTCGACAATTTTCCGACCATTTTGCATAATGTCTAAGGTATCACCTGCTACAAGTCCTTCTCGTTGTCCCAGACTAATAAGAACCACTTGATTACGCCCCGCTTGATTAATCCCGTCTCGAACAGAAAGAATAAAGCCTTCTGCTGCCATAGGCTTCGCCGGATGAATCGTTAGCGTGCTCGGCAACGATGATGCAACGCTTGGTAATAGCCTTGAACCAACTTCAATGCTTTCTGTCGCAGTCACTACATCAAATACCGCGGGATCTCCAGGCTTAATTAATTCTGCGCTACCAATACTAATCGCCTCAAACCCAAGTTTTTCGCCTGTACAAGGATGCTTATAGCTTCGACCCGCGCGATAAATGCCATAAGCAGAGTCTTCTCGGCATTTCGTTCCCAAAACATATAACACTGTTCCAGGACCACCTTCAATCCGATTTTTATCCTCCGCTATCACAGAAGGAGCCTTTAAAAATTGTTTTTTATCCTCCAAAATAACACTCATTTTGATAAAAGGTCGCAGTGTTTCCAACGAGAGCGTGGTCACGGGTTTAATAATCTTCGATTCTCGAACTTTCGGTTTTAATTTTACGGTGTTTAATTTGTCATTTGTCGTACCTGTACCTGCATAGGCTATACAGCTTATTAAAAGCAGTGTCACCACCCCACAACCTGCTCTAAGCATCATGCACGCTTTCCTCCAAAAATATTTATTCGAGAATATGTTATAGAGTATAGTGGGATTTTGCGGCACTATTAAATTAGTTGTAAAATTAACTTTTTAAAAGGTACAACCATGTCACTGTTAAACATATTACAGTTCCCAGATCCCCGACTAAAAAAAATTGCCACACCCGTTGCTGTTTTTGATGACGAGCTCCTGTCCCTTATCACTAATATGTTCGAAACCATGTATGAAGCCCAAGGCGTAGGACTCGCAGCCACGCAAGTGAATGTCCATAAACGTGTGATTGTGCTTGATGTCTCTAACGAACAAAATCAACCTCTCGCACTGATTAATCCTGAAATGATTACCAAGGTCGGCATACTTGAAAGGGAAGAGGGCTGCCTTTCTTTTCCCGGCGTTTACGCCAAAGTAAAACGCTACCAAGACATTGAAATAAAATATCGTGACCGTAACGGAAAATTGCAAAACCTTAAAGCCAATGGTGGATTGTTAAGCGCTTGTATACAACATGAAATCGATCATTTAGATGGCATTACTTTTTTTGATCATCTCTCTTTATTAAAGCGAGAATTGTTAGAAAAAAAATTAGACAAAAATCGAAAACGCGCATTATGAGAATCGTATTTGCCGGCACGCCAGAATTTGCTGTTCAACCCCTTAAAGCGTTACTCGACTCCAAACATTCTGTCATCGCTGTTTTTACACAGCCTGATAGACCTGCGGGACGCGGGCAAACTTTACATGCAAGCCCAGTTAAAGCATTAGCGCTCTCGCACCATATCCCCATTTATCAACCGATCCTTTTAAAAAACCCTGAAGAACAGGCAAAGCTCCACGCGCTTCAACCCGATCTGCTTATCGTTGTGGCTTATGGACTCCTATTGCCCAAAGCTGTTTTAGACATTCCAAAATTTGGCTGTATTAATATTCACGCGTCTTTGCTGCCGCGCTGGCGGGGTGCTGCGCCTATCCAGCATGCAATATTAGCAGGAGATAAAACAACAGGAATTTGCACCATGCAAATGGACGAAGGATTGGATACCGGCGATGTGCTTTTAAAGATATCCTGTACTATTGCACCTCAAGAAACAAGCAAAACACTCCATGATAAATTGGCAACGCTAGGAGCAGCCGCTTTACTCGAAACACTCGAAAAATTCGAACACAATGCGCTTGTTCCGGAAAAACAAGATCCAACAACAGCAACATATGCTACAAAAATTTCTAAAACAGACGCTAAAATTGATTGGCAAGAAAGTGCGGATGTCATCGATCGCAAAATCCGTGCGTTTAACCCTTGGCCTGTTGCATTTGCGGAATTATCCGGACAAACCATTCGGATCTGGTCCGCAAAACTGAATTTAACTGCAACCGTCAATAATAAAATAAAACCTGGCACTATTATCGAAATTCATAAAGACAGCATGGATGTCGCAACAGGCGACGGCGTACTCACGTTATTAGAAATTCAATTGCCCGGCGGTAAGCGTTTACCTGTCGCAGAGATATTGCATGCAAAGAAGGCGCTGTTTCAGGGCTAATGCGATAATGATAAGCTTACTATATTTAGCTCAACAATGATGTTTTTTA
>DAORSV010000058.1:0-9284 GCA_035443705.1 Gammaproteobacteria bacterium | reverse complement strand
AACCAATCTCGACAAGTCACGCGATTTCCAGACCAATTATGAAAATATTCATGCCCAACCACTGCATCAATATTTTGATAATCAGCATCTGTTGCAGTTTCGGGACGTGCCAAAATATACTTTGAATTAAAAACATTTAAGCCTTTATTTTCCATCGCACCCATATTAAAGTCATTGACAGCGACAATCATATAAATATCGAGATCGTACTCGCGACCATACGTATCTTCGTCCCAGCGCATCGATTTTTTCAGCGCTTCCATCGCATATTGGCACTTGTCTAAATTTTCTCGTTCTACAAAAATTTTAAGCGCAACGAGACGACCTGTTTTAGTCACAAAATAGTCTTCTATAGAAACTAAATCGCCCGCAACAAGTGCAAATAAATAACAAGGCTTCAGAAAGGGATCTTCCCATTTAACCCAATGACGTCCATTGTCTGCATTGCCTCTCGCAATACAATTTCCATTAGATAATAATACGGGATACTGACGTTTATCTGCAGAAATCGTTGTGGTAAATTTGGACATAACATCTGGTCTGTCTAAATAATATGTCATGCGCCGAAAACCTTCGGATTCACACTGGGTACAAAATAAGGTTTTGGGACGAAATAGCCCCGCTAATTCTGTGTTTTTATCTGGATAGATCTCTGTTTTAATCTCTAAGCGAAAATGTTCAGGCACATTAAAAAGAGTTAAAGATTTTTGATCAACCTGATATTCACTCGAGGATAGCGTACGACCATCCAGTTGTATCGCGTGCAATACGAGTTTTTCGCCATTCAAAATCAATGTGCGCGGTTTTTTTTCTTGATACGTAGGATGTGTTTTATTTAATTGACACACTAAAATCGAATGCACTAGCGTTTTATCATTGTATAAATCAAAATTTAAATCAATAGAAGCGATCTGATATAAAGACGGTTGATAATCTTTGAGATAAATTGTTTTTGGTTTTGCTTCAATTTCAATATTCATACTGTACCTCAATAAAAACCGACGTTCCGGTGCTAGTATAGCCCATTAGGTTTAACAGAGCACCTACAAACGTCGGCTAAAAATAACCCTTAAGCGGCATCAAATTTAAGGAGGGGTACTGCCTGGGTTATCACTATTACCATTTTCCCAATTATCTTGCTTCGTATGGCCATACGCATAACCCTTATGTTTACCGTTATCATGCGGATTTTCAGTACCACCGCCTGGTGGCGGAGGAGGAGGTGGTGGCACTTGCATTTGACAAGTAATCGTGTGGGGTGCACCTGCTAAAGTTAGATTAACAGTACTCGGCACGCCAACACCTGCCCACGAGCCATATGTTGGTGCACAATGGCTATCCGCCGTCCATGCCATCACCCGCACCTGGCCCGCACAATTCATTTCGCATTGTGCAGAAGAAGCGCCTGTCTGACACTGCACACCTTTTTTATAAAAAGACGCACTTGCAGTGAATTGCGCCATATTAAAAGTTGTTTGTACAACACCATCGACTAAAGCATCTACCGGTGATGTTTGACCAGAACTGACATTTTGTTTATTAAAAGGCATCGAAAAAGTGACATCCGAAAACGCTACGGATTCCTGCTTCGTCCCAAGCCCTCTACCAATAATACGAAATCTCATCACATTAGCAACAACATCACACCCTAAATCAATAATAATATATTGTGGTGCGCTAAATAATTGAGCCGTTGGTTTAGCAACTGCTGTACCAAAATTATTCCACCAAGTTTCTGATGAATCAACCGGATCCGCATTAACGAATTGTGCTGTTAACCATACCCAAGGCGCATTTGTCGAACACGAACAAGGTGACGTCTGGCATTCGCACATACCAACCGCCCATTTTTCCGATAAATCCTTTTTACCCATAGTAACCGCGTATTCTGCCGCTTGTTTTGCTAAATTCTGTTCTTGTTCATTACCAGCAAGCTTTTTTTCACTCACACTTGTTGATAGAACAGCAACGCTAAGCCCAGCTAAAACCACCAACGATATGATGCTTATCACCAAGATATTGCCTTTTTCCCACGGCCATTTAACATTAACTTCACGCATTGTTCTCACTCCCTATTTTATATCTAATCATCCCTGTTCCCTACCAACATGCACCTGTCATCCTTTGTGCTTCACATGTATTCTGAGTATAGGCTTTACAAGGCGACCCGCCACAACATTGATCGTTTACTGTCCACGTGGGTGCATAAGGAATACCTCCCGTTTTCATATACCAAAATTCTCCCACTTGCGTACAATGCGTTCTATACGCAGGCAATCCATACCCCTGCAAATAAATCGTTTTAGTAAATACTTTTCGTAAATATCGATCGCTCGGCGCCTTATAAGTTATCCAATTTCCATTATTGCCGCGTAAAACTTGCAGCGTTGTATTGGCTGGTACTACAGGCAATATTTGATCTTGAGACCGAACTACCAGGGCAACGCGAATAGCTGTAATACGATACGGGTATAAATTTGCCGTATTATAAGTAACAAAACGACTCATGTTGGGTACAGAATAAAGCGTTCCTAAATTAACAGAAGAATAAAGATCACTTTCCCCCACCAACACCGCCATATACTCAACATTATTCGCCATGTTATACGTTAAATTTGTAAATGAATCTTTTGCTCTTAACGTAGCTGTGACTGAATCCGCATAAAAAGTATACGAAGACAATGAGCCAGGCGGTTGTGTTGTTGCTGCAGGCACATCGCTCTCTGTAAAAGTAGAAAAAACTCCCGGACCTGGATTCGAAAAATAAACGGTTAAAGAATCGCCATTCGGAACCGATGCCGGATCAGCACCCGCGCAATTTGTACCAACACAAACTGTTTGCATCATCTTTTGATAAACGGCATTTTGAAGACTGCCACCACAATTATAAATACCACAGTTAGCGGTCGTCGGCGGTGTACAACTTGCGCCCACTGGCTCACAACACGTTGCGGTGGTATCTGCGGGGTTTGTGACTAAAAGCGTTTTATCAAAAGCGCCACCTGCAGGATTTGGTGTCCAACATTGACCGCAAGACTGCAATCCAAAAAATTGTACAGTCGGTAGGTTTACACTCACCAAGGTTGCACAGCTCTCTGGCGTTGCGCCATTCGCGATCACTTGATTCGGAAATAATCGATTAGGGCTGTTATTTTCCTGATAATAACCAATATAAACAAAATGATTTAACTGATCAGGCCCACCTGTCGGCGGTGCCCCAGCATATGAAGTGCTATTTAATTGCAAAGAATCTGCAGCAACCGGTTGCATAATGCCAAAGCCACTTATTTGAACATTATTTGTTAAAAATGCCATCGCTTCTCGTGCATTGTTGCTTAAGCCAATGATATTCTGACTTTGCTTGTAGTTTCGTTTTGCAATCATGGCCAACTGAGAAATGATCAATAATAAAAAAGCGCTAACTGCTACTCCAATCACAAGAGAGATCAAAGAAACACCTTTGATCTGATAATACTGTTTATTTTTAGTCAATAATCTACTCATCTTTGTAAGGGGGGTTCTACAATAGTGACAACACTTTGATCAAAAGTCGCACCCCCTCTATTTTTCCAGCTTTTCCAAAATATTTTAATAGTAAAAATCACAGGATTTGGATTAATAGCAGGTGGCGAGCAAGCCTGTGCCGGATTGCCTGGCGTTGCATCCAAGCACACAATACCAACAGCATTACTTGTTGCGGGAAAAACACTTGCAATTAACGCGTTCCAATCTGCTAAATCGTGCATCGCCATTTGATTACCAGTACAGATACTACCATTAGTACTCAAACAGTTGACATTCAAAGCGGGTGTTCCGGTCTGATAGCCACTCTTTATCCCTTGCCAAGCCTCACCCGCATTGGCCTGAATTCGTCCGACCATGTCATCCAATAAAATTGTCGCGCTTGTTCTTAATTGAGCATCTGTCGTAATTTGTAAGGCAGAAACCTGAGCTCTGGCAAACCCAAGAGCACCTATGGATATCACAGCCAGCGAGACCAAAACCTCCAATAAGCCGTATCCACTCGAATATTTTTTCATTTCTCATCCGTTTCTATGACTTAATCTACAACAGAAGATCCTATATAAGATTATAGTAAAAGAAATGAGAATTGATCCTTGGCTAATTTGACCTAAACCTGAATGCTGGACTTAAGAATGGCAATACATTGAAATTAATTCAAAAGCTTAGTCAGAAAAAAAGCTAATATTATAACCCGTCAGATTTCGGATATTCAGAACCCCTTTGTCGAAGATTAAATATTGACCTTTAATACCCAACAATGTTCCTGAAATTTCTCGGGTTTTTTCAATATTGAAAGCAGTCACTTTTTCAGGGTAAGATAAAATAGGATATTGAATCGAAACAACATTTTGATTTTGTAAAATTTCAATAGCATTTTCATCTCTGAGATCATTTGGCCATTCAATCTTTTTTAATAATTCATCTCGTTTTTCAAAAAGTGCTAAGTTTTCAGCTTGTCCCTTTAGCATTTTACGCCAATCTGTTTTATCCGCCACCATACTTTTCATAACAACTTCAACAAGCCCTGAATGATAGCGATTTTTAACGCGAAAAATGGGCAACGCTTGAACAGCACCTTGATCAATCCAGCGGGTGGGAATTTGGGTTTCTCGAGTAATGCCAACTTTTAAACCGGAAGTATTCGCCAGATAAACAATATGCGGAATAAAACAATGGATTTTTCCCCACTCGGGTTCTCGACATGTGCCTAGATGGAAATGACATTTTTCAGGTTTAACAATACAAAAATCGCATCGCGCCAATGTTTGCGCACAAGGAAAACAATAACCCTGACTGTAACTTTTTTTGATTTTTCGTTGACAATGCACACACTGAATATCTCCTAAAAACTTCAGCGTTACAATTTTACCTAAACAACCATTGAGCGGCAGCTCAACTTCGCCAATTGGTAAATAATATTGCACGGGATCACTTAACGTACTTTTTAATTTACGCAAGTCGCCTGTATACAAATTAGAGTTCCACCATTTCAAATCCACGCATTTTAACAACGCCCTCGTAAATTTTATGGAACTTCGGAGATGGATGACACCAATCTCCCTCGGCTAAAAACCTAGGCAAAATGGTTGAATTTTTTTGTATTTCGGCCAAACTAAAATACTTGCAAAATTGAACACTTCCGAATTCATCGTTCCAATTATCAGAAATAGCGCCCTCTAAGACCACTGTTTCAAAATAAAGATGTATGTTATGAACGTGATTTTCAATATCAAAACACTCTAATACATGACGCAATAAACCCGCTTTTACAACCAAGCCCGTTTCTTCATATACTTCTCTTTCTACACACGCAGTTAAGGTTTCCGAGTTTTCTATTTTTCCGCCTGGCAGATACCAATAGGTGCCTTCATCGCTCACAAACAAGAGTTTTTTCTGCTCGATAATTAACGCACGTGCTGTCACACGCAATCGCGGTTGAGTGCTCATTTTATTACCTTAGGATGTTTATGATACGATTCCCTTAAAAACAAACTGAGGATACCTGATAAGACCAAACCTAAAGGCAACACGGCCAATGCAATTGAAAAATCATACACAGTCAAAACCGGACTATTATTAACAACGAGGATCGCGTCATCTAAAATTTTTCCAATCAAGGGTGGTAACAATACGCCACCTACCATCACCACCATATTGGTAAACGCAATCGCTGTTGCACTCACCGAATGGCGTGAAATATCGTTACTCACTGCAAAAATTAAGATCTCTACCGATGCAAAAAAGCTCGATAAAAATAATAATGAATACATCCAAATCAACGATGTCGTTGGCATAAATACAACTAAGGCCATAAAGCTTGCCGCGAGAAATGAGCCGATGATCAGTGGGATTCGCCGGCTTTGCATCGCATCCGAAATAATGCCCCACAACGGTGCACCCACCGCAAATCCTAAAAACAGCATTGAAGCACCTGTAGCTGCATCAAATTTAGACAAACCAACGGTTTCTAAAAAACTCATGGCCCAAATTTCGGCAAAACCTGTAATCGGCAAAAAAGTTAAAAGACCGATTAATCCTGTAATCCACATTTGAGAACTACAGATGATTTGTTTAAGACCAGTCAGTTTTAGGTGCACTTCATGTGCCAAATCCATTTCGCTAGGATCCTGTTTTTCGTGACGGGTCCCATCCCGTAATACAAGCCACAATATAAGCATCAGTACAATACCCGCTGCTGCTGAATAATATAAAGTTGATTGCCAACCCATGCGTAACATCAAATGACTCATTAAAACTGCACAGCTAATCCCGCCAAACATCCCTAAAGTCGTACACAGCCCCGCCATAAACGCAAAATATTTTTTAGGTAACCAAACATTTGAAAGTTTAAGAACGCCCACATACGCAAATGCCGATCCAAACCCCAATAAAAACCGACCCATTGCTGCAATCCAAAATTGTCCGGTTATACCAAAAAGCACCGTTCCCAATACACAGAGAAAACAGGCAAATGTTAAGAGGCGTCGGGGCCCAAAACGATCCATCATCATACCAACCGGGATTTGCATGGGTGTATAGGCGTAATAAAAAAATGCAGCCAAATTTCCAAAGGCTGCTTCACTTAAGTTAAAAGTCAATTTTAATTCACTACTCATAACACTGGGTGCAACGCGTAAGTAATATTCGTAATAATAAAAGAGGATTGCCAATACACACATGGTGACGGCCGAACCTGTCACTGCTTTTGTTCTATCTTTGGTTTTATTCATTGGTTTTATCCAGTATTTTATTGCGTTTGTTGTAAACATTGGTCGGGGCGAGAGGATTTGAACCTCCGACCACATACACCCCATGCATGTGCGCTACCAGGCTGCGCTACGCCCCGAAGGTTTGAATAATAACACCCCAAGCTATATTCGTCATCTCCGCAAAATACCAAGATTGTAGGATAACACTGAAAAACATTTGCTTGTTAAATAACTATCTTAAGATGAGATAAAAAGCATCTATACTTATGAACAGAACGCCAGCAGATCCGCAAAGGGAGATCCTCAGTTGCAAGAAGAACTCGAAACCACTAAAGCTTCCAAACTAAAATTTCGTCAAGAAGCATTATTAGAGCTCCATACACCCGATCAAATCGACAAGCTGATTGAGGTAGTATCTCCCAAAGCATGGATTATGCTTCTATCTTTTTATATGCTGCTGATTAGCCTCATTGTTTGGGTGATTTTTGGGAGTATTCCTACCCGTGTCGAAGGCAAGGGTATTCTATTGGTTGAAAATGGGTCTGTCTACAATGCGGTTGCCCCACCAGGTGGCGGGCAAATTGCCGATATTTTAGTGCAGCAAGAACAAGAAATAAAAAAAGGAGATATCATCGCGCGACTGGAACGACCCGATCTAACAGAAAAGTTGCAACTTGCCAAAAATTATGTAGAACAGCTAAAACGTGAGCAAGAGGAACTCAGTCAAACTTCAAAAAAAGAGCTCGCGATACGACATGAAAAAATTAGTCAACAAATATCTATGTTGGATAGCTCTCTTGCCTCGGGAGCTAAAAACCTCAAAGATATTGAAACGCTGCTTAATTTAAAAGAAGAAAACTTTAAGAAAGGTATACTGATATGGCAAGACATTGAAAACACTCGCCGCGATTATTACTCTGCTAAAGATCGCTTGGAGCAACTTCAGAACCAAATAACTCAACTGAAAACCCAAGAAGATGACTTTAAAGATCAATGGCGACAACGTTTAAAAGATAAAGAACTCACCATTCTTGCTGAACAACTTAAAATGAATAATATGGCCGCAGAAGTGACGGTCTCAAAAACGGTGGTTAGCCCAGCAGACGGAATTGTCATTAGTGTTAATACATCCGTCGGTAAAATGGTTCCAGATGGCGGCTCTGTTGTGACCATTACAAGTTTAGGAGAAGGTTTGGATGCATTGATATTTATGCTGCCACACGAGGGACAACGGGTTACGCCCGAAATGCCTGCTTTGATAACCCCAACCACCATCGAAAAAGAAGAATACGGCAGCATGAAAGGGAAAGTCTTAAGTGTATCTGAATTTCCACAAGCAGCAGAAACAATTATTGCGCTATTACATAATCAAGAAATGGCCAAACAATTTGTAGAATCGGGTGCCCCTACAGGTATCCGAATTCGTATTACGCGTGATCCTAACACTTTCAGCGGTTATCAATGGTCCTCATCTAAAGGCCCAAATAAAAAAATTAGCCCGGGGACATTAGCAGAAGTTCGTATTACAGTCCGAGAACAACCGCCTATCAGCTTGGTTATTCCCGCTTTTAAGAAATTACTCGGGGTTTCTTAATATGCTTTACAAGCATTCTAGACATAAAACGCCCACCGTATTACAAATGGAAGCCACTGAATGTGGTGCAGCTGTGCTCGGCATTATGCTCGCTTATTACGAACGGTATGTCCCTTTAGAAGAGCTGCGCATTGCTTGTGGTATATCACGCGATGGCAGCAAAGCCATCAATATATTGAAAGCCGCACGAACTTATGGATTACTCGCCTCGGGTGCACAGGGTGATATCGATGCATTGCATGAAGTGCGCTTTCCTTTCATTGTTTTTTGGCAATTTAACCATTTTGTTGTGGTAGAAGATATACAAGAAGACAAAATTTACATTAATGATCCGGCCACAGGTAGACGAAATGTCACACCTGATGAATTTAATAAATCTTTTACAGGTATTATTATTATTTTAGAACCAGGACCCGAATTTAAAAAAGGTGGCTTATCACACTCTATTTTTAGAAGTTTAAAAGCACGGTTTTTAAAATCACTGCCTACGATTAGCTTCTTGATTTTAATCAGTCTTGCTTTAATTATCCCGGGTATCTTGATCCCAGGATTTTCAAAAATTTTCATTGATAATGTGCTATTGGCGAGCACACATAACTGGTTAGTAATCCTCCTCATTGGACTTTGTCTTACCGCTATTTTAAGAGGAATTTTTTCGGCTGTACAGCAGTACTATTTTTTACGTTTCCATATGAAACTCATGATTATCGGTGGCGCAACACTTCTTTGGCATGCCTTTAGACTCCCCATCGCCTTCTTTGAGCAACGCTATGCCGGAGACATTAGTGAGCGCTTGGGGGCTAACGAACGCATAGCGGCTATTTTATCAAACAATGTAAGCTCTAGTGTGGTTAGCCTAATCAGCATGATTTTCTATGCGATTATTATGTTTATGTATGACTGGCGCTTAACCCTGATTGGGTTAATAACAGCTGCCACCAACGCCGGTATTCTCT
>DAORSV010000057.1:0-9642 GCA_035443705.1 Gammaproteobacteria bacterium | reverse complement strand
ACGAGAGCTATATCGTTTCTGGCGCAACAAATAATTTTTCGCGCTGAAGTTCTTCTTGGTAAAAAATGGTTAAACCTATAGAAAATACGATGATTGAGGCAAAATAATGCCAGGTAATGGTTTCGCCCAAGAAATACCAGCCAAAGAACGAGGCAAAGAAAGGCGTGATGAGCCCTGCAAATGACATAAAAGTTGCTGTATAACGTTTGAGTAAATGTCCGTATAAGTTGTAACATACGATATTGGAAATTAAACACATGAGTAAACTGTTTTGAAGGAAAGGACCAAAATCAGTTACAGGAATGGGGTTCCAAGCTTCGCCAGTGACATAAGAGTGCATTAATGCCATCGTACCGCCTATGGTCATACTAATGCCATTTGCCATGAGCGGTGTATAGTTATATTCGCTAACGACTTTCTTTAATAAAGTCCAACCGTAGACGCTGCAGATGGTGCCAAACACAGCTACAAGAACAGCGACATTGGCTAATGAAAAAAATCCGGTTTCGTTTGATGTGACTTCTGAAGTGGATTGTGTCATAAAAATCGGGATAAGGCCTGTAAAACCAATTAAAAGTCCAATCCATTTCTTTTTGGATAAGGTTTCTTTTAAGACGATGTATGCAACCACTGCGGCGATAAAGGGTGAAAGACTATAAATTAAACACGCTTTTGCGGAAACCATATGCTGAATTCCCCAAATTTCGGCAGCATTGGTAAGGTAGATACAAAAAAAGCTGAGTAACAATAAGGATTTAAGATGCGAAAACTTAATCTGAAAGGCTTTGCGATTGTAAAAAAATTGATGGGTTAATAAGAGAAGACCCGCAAATAACATCCGTGATCCAATCAAAAAGAAAGGTTCGCTGTAATTTAAGGTATCTTTGCTAAGGCCAAATAAGCTTGCAAATAAGGCATACAGTACGATGGTTAAAAACATCGATTGACCTCTACTCTTAGTGTGGAAGAACTCGATTGTACCATAAAATTCAGTGAGCAGTATAGCGAAAAAAACGAAAAAATAGTGTATAAAAAAACAGTATGATTAACGATAAGGATCAGTCTCCATTGTCTTTTAAAAATCGGATAATCTCGGATTGTGGGATTGCTTTTGCTGTTGTATCTCGTCTTCCTTTGTATTCTAAATTGCCAGCGGCCAGATTTTTCTCGCTAATAACCACACGGTGCGGAATGCCAATTAATTCTGCATCAGCAAACATAACCCCTGGGCGTTCTTCACGATCGTCCAATAAGACATCTATACCCGCATCGATAAGTGCTTGATACAGTGTTTCTGTTGTGGTTTTTACCGTAGTAGATGTCGCAAATCCAATCGGGATTAAAATTACCTGAAAGGGTGCCATAGCGGCTGGCCAGATAATGCCTTTGTCATCGTGATGTTGTTCGATGGCGGCAGCGACAATACGGGTTACGCCAATGCCATAACATCCCATCATCAAGGTTTTGGATTGCCCGGATTCATCTAAAACGCTTGCATTCATGGCTTGGCTGTATTTGTCGCCGAGTTGAAAAATGTGGCCGACTTCGATGCCGCGAGTGAGCTGCAAAGTGCCTTTTCCATCGGGGCTTAAATCGCCTGCCTGTACCTTGCGGAGATCAGCAACATTAGGTGCTTGGCAATCGCGATCCCAATTAAATCCCGAATAGTGGGTATCGTCTTTGTTGGCACCGCAAATAAAATTAGCCATGGTTAGTACGGCCGGATCTGCAATAAGTGGAATATCGAGTCCCTTAGGCCCTACAAATCCAGGTCCACAATGTGCGAGTGTTTGCACTTCTTCAACGCTGATCATTGTAAAAGGTGTTGCGACTAAAGCATGCTTTTCGGCTTTAATGGGATTCAGTTCGTGATCACCGCGCACCAAGAGTGCTACAATCGGATGCTGTTCCGTCTTGCCTCGAACTAAAAGCGTCTTTAAGATTTTTTTCGTTTCCACTTTTAGATGAGCGGCTTGTGCATCTACGGATTTTATAGTGGGCGTTGTTACAAAGGATAATGTTTCTATCGCTGTTGTAGGATTTTCTGTTGGTAGCAAGGATTCTGCCATTTCTACGTTCGCGGCATAGTCGCTTTGATCGCTGTAGGCGAGAAGATCTTCGCCAGAATCTGCTAAAACATGGAATTCATGCGAGGTACTTCCACCAATACTGCCCGTATCCGCTAAAACAGCGCGAAAAGTAAGTCCCAAGCTTGTAAATATCTTGTTGTAAGCATCAAAAAATTGTTGATAGGTGTTTTGTAGAGAGGCCTTGTCAATGTGAAAAGAATAAGCATCTTTCATTAAAAATTCGCGTGCGCGCATCACACCAAAGCGCGGACGAATTTCATCTCTGAATTTCATTTGGATTTGATAGAGCGATAGCGGTAATTGTTTATAGCTTTTTAATTCACGCCTCACTAAATCTGTAATGACTTCTTCATGTGTAGGACCAAAGCAAAAAGCGCGTTTATGGCGATCAACAATTTTTAAAAGCTGTGGTCCGAATTGTTCCCAGCGTTCTGTTTCTTGCCAGAGCTCTGCCGGTTGCACGGCTGGCATGAGAATTTCTTGAGCACCAATGCGATTCATTTCTTCTCGTATAATGCGCTCTACATTGCGTACTACACGCAGGCCGAGCGGTAACCAGGTATATAAGCCAGAGGCGAGCTTTCGGATAAGACCCGCTCTCAGCATCAGTTTATGGCTAACAATTTCCGCATCATTAGGGGATTCTTTTAAGGTTGTCATTAAAAGTTGAGAAACGCGCATATATCATCCTAGTTTATTAAGTGGGTCATCTAATTTAACACTAGCGATTATTCTATTAGGCCTATTGTACGAAAGCAACCCATGGCCTAAAATTAAGCAGGCATTCAAGGATGATGACCGGAGAAACGAGCAATGGCAGAATATTTAACAGAAGTCGCTTATCAGCGTTGGTTGAGGCAGTATAAAACAAATCTGGGATCTTATATTAATCTATTGGATGATTTACGCATTCAATTGGATGCCTTGTCCTATGAGGTCGAGGTTAGCAATATAGAAAACAGGGTAAGTGAGATAGATGAAAATTTGGAAAAAGTCATTCCTCGGAATTTTAGTCCTAACGCTAGGCCTCTTCAAGGTTTTGAAATGTTTGTAGAGAATATAAAAGTTTTGATTAATTTATTTTACCGAATGCGTGGACGTCAGGATTATTTTAAAGGTATTTACGAATTGGAGAAAAACAGAGTTTTAGCTGTTCATCATGAATTTCAATTTAAAGAAAAATTAAAACGGGTACGCGAGATGATCGAAGCCATTGAGCTACAAAGCGTAGAAGAAATAACAGAAGAAAAATCAATCAATTCCTCGGAGTCTTTACTTGTAGGATCGAGCGCTTAGAACATATTGAGCTCTAATTTTGCCACTTCTGACATGCGTTCTTTATCCCAAGGGGGATCCCACACCAATTCGACAGCAACCCCAGAGACGCCACTGACTTTTAAAATACTGTCTTGTACCGTTTGTGGAAAAGTTTGAGCAACAGGACAGTTAGGAGAGGTGAGTGTCATATCGATTTTAACATCGCCAGCTTCATCATCAACCACTATTTTATAGATAAGTCCCAAGTCATAAATATTAACGGGAATTTCGGGATCAAAAATGCCTTTTAAATTTTGGATGACGCGTTCTTCGAGTGAGGGCGTTGTGATCTCGCTCATGATGTTTCCGTTGATACAGGGTGAGGAATTTCTTGAATGGCTGCTTGTAAAGTATGCCAGGGTAGGGTAGCGCATTTTACGCGCGCAGGAAACGCTTTTACACCAGAAAATGCGGCTAATTTTCCGAGTGTGACGTGTAGATCTTCTGTTTCTGATTTGGATGAAGAACATTCTTCAGTCAGTAAACTTTTAAAACAGGTTGATAAATTCATTACCGCTTCAAGGGTTTTGCCAATTAAGGCCTCTGTCATTAAAGAAGCGGAAGCCGTAGAAATAGCGCAACCTGACCCCATAAAAGTTGCATTTTGAATAACACCCTTTTCAACGTTTAAGTAAATTTGCACTTTATCGCCACATAAGGGATTAAATCCTTGAGCTGTACCATTGGCATTATTCAGCGCACAGCAATTTCTGGGCTGTGTGCCATGATCAATAATTAATTCTTGATATAAGTCTTCTAGTGCCATATATAACCTTTAGTTTTTCACTTTTCCTTCTCCTGTTTCACGGGAGAAGGTGCCCGAAGGGCGGATGAGGGGAATATTCGCCTGACTTCGTGTAAGCCGCTGATCAGTTTATCAATATCATCAATGGTATTGTATATGCCAAACGATGCTCTTGCCGTAGCGGGAACATTGAAAAAATTCATAATCGGCATTGCACAATGATGTCCTGTTCGTATCGCAATCCCAAATTGATCAAGAATACTGCCAATATCATGTGGGTGTACGCCATCGAGTGTAAAAGAAATAACACCCACCTTTTCTTTTGCAGTGCCGATGATTTTTAAACCCGGAAAAGCAGATAGTTTTTCCGTTGCATCCTGTAATAAAGTTTTTTCATGTTTTGTTATAAAATCCCACCCCAAACGTTCTAGATATTCTAGCGCATTGCCAAATGCAATGACTTCGGCAATAGCGGGTGTTCCTGCTTCAAATTTAAAAGGAATTTCATTATAAGTCGATTTTTCAAAGTTGACTTGTAAGATCATCTCGCCGCCACCTTGGTAGGGAGGCATTGCTTCTAGCAAATGTGTTTTTCCATATAACACACCGACACCCGTAGGCCCGTAAGTTTTATGGCTTGAAAAAGTAAAAAAATCGCAATCTAAGGCTTGCACATCAATTTTAAGATGGGGAGCGGATTGTGCACCGTCTACCAAAACAGGAACATGGTGCGCATGAGCACTTTGAATAATTTCTGACAGTGGATTGCGTGTGCCTAAGGCGTTAGACGCGTGTGTAATTGCTAAAAGCTTTGTTTTTTTGTTGAAAAGTTGTCCGATTGTTTCTAGGTTTAATTCACCCTGCTTATTCATCGGTATTATTTTAAGATGTGCACCCTTGGTTTGACATAACATTTGCCAAGGCACAATATTAGAATGGTGTTCCATAGCAGAAATCAGAATTTCGTCTCCGCTATTGACAAATTTTCCACCAAAACTGGCAGCAACCAGATTAATGGCTTCTGTGGCGCCTCGTACAAAAATACATTCTTTAGCGTGTTTAGCATTGATAAATTTTTGAACACTCGCGCGAGCGTTCTCAAAGGCTTGTGTTGCTATTGTGCTTAATTGGTGTACACCGCGGTGAATATTGGCGTTCATTCCTGAGTAATATTGGTTTAAAGCATCTAGAACACATTGGGGTTTTTGAGTTGTTGCCGCATTGTCCAAATAAACTAAAGGATGCCCATGAATAGTTTTTTGTAAAATGGGAAAGTCGGCTCGAATATTATGCACCGTCGTATTACTGCTCATTAATCAGTGCCTCAATGTATTGTTGCGCATCGGGTGGCAATCCTTCTAAACTGGGGTAAATAAAACTATTAATTAATAGCTGTTCTGCTTCATCTTTAGGTACCCCGCGACTTTGCAAGTAAAATAGCGCGTCTGGATCAAGGTGTCCAACAGTAGCGCCATGAGAACATTGAATATCATGGTTATAAATTTCAAGTTGTGGACGGGTGTTTGCCTCAGCATTCATAGAAAGTAGCATATTTTTATTTTCAAGAGAGGCGATAGTTTGATGGGCATTTTTATGTACCACAATTTTTCCGGTAAAGCTCGCTTTGGCATGATCCTTTATAACGCCTCGCGTAAGCGTGCGGCTTTCGCAATGGGGTTGATGGTGGTTAACCGTGAGATGAACATCCATTTGTGTATGTTGACTTGCTATCTCTAAAGATTGGAATTCGCATTCCGAATGCATACCATTCAGATCGATTTCGAAACTCGTGCGATTAACCGAGCCACCGAGTGTAATATTCGTGCCACGGTAACAGCTTTCTTCGGCTGCTTCTACATGAATATGCGCAATTTGCGTACTCGGAGAGTCTGATCTTTGCAAAAAAAGATGCGAGAGCGTGGCATTTTTCGCGAGTTTAATATTTGTGACGGTGTTGGTAAAAGCAGCTTTTTTTCCGCGATTAATAACGATTTCTATTAGCGTGGCATGGCAGTTTTCTTCAACAAGAATACTATTTTGAGGATGTCCCATCAGCGGGACGGTTTCAGAATCGATAACATGCACAATATAAATGGGATCATGAATAACCGATTTTTTAGGTAATACCAAATAAGCACCATTATGATGAAATGCCTGGTTCAGCGCTTGGAGCCCATTTTTAAAAAACATCGTGCTCATGGGTAAATTATGTTTGGGTGCTAAGGATGCACGGGTCTCGGAATTTGACGCATTAAATTTATCCATTAAGAATAGCGTCGGTGAAAATTCTTTAAGTGCTTGACCATTATAAAATACCCATTGTTTAGAAGATTTAGGGTCGATCAGAAGCGGGTGGATAGATTCCGGATTATCCAAAGAAACCGTTTTATTTAATGTTTGTACCGGATGAAAAGTATCTAAAGCAAAACGGGAGAGATCAGTATATTTCCAATCATCGATATGTCGTGTGGGGAGCCCCATTTCGTTAAAATGATCTAAGGCGTGACGACGCGCCTGCAATTTCTGAGGATTATGCGCATCAAAAAAGAGTGGCGCTGCTTTTTGATATTTTTCTATTATTGTCATGATCTTTCCTTACACCCAACCATAACCTTTACGCTCTAATTCTAAGGCAAGAAACTTGTCTCCCGATTTTACTAATTTGCCATTTGCAATTACATGTACAAAATCAGGTTCAATATAATCTAATAATCGTTGGTAATGCGTAATTAATAAAATAGCGCGATCTTTGCTACGTAATGCATTAATGCCACGGGCAACTTCTTTTAGGGCATCAATATCAAGACCCGAATCCGTTTCGTCCAAAATGGCAAGCTTGGGTTCTAATAAAGACATTTGCAAGATTTCATTGCGCTTTTTCTCTCCACCCGAAAATCCATCGTTAAGCGAACGGTATAAGAGGGCTTCCGGCATCTCTAAAAAAGCCATTTTTTCTTTAATGACGGCTAAGAAATCTACGGCATCCATGGGAGGCTTCCCTTGCGCTTTTCTTACCGCATTAAATGCCGATTTTAAAAACTGAATATTGGTTACCCCTGGAATAGAAACAGGGTATTGAAAGCCTAAGAAAAGTCCTTTCCACGCGCATTCTTCTGGAGATAACGCCAATAAGTCTTCGTCCAAATAACGGATAGCACCTTGTTTAACAACATAACCTTCTTTTCTTGCCAATAGATTTGCCAGTGTGCTTTTGCCAGACCCATTCGGGCCCATTAAGGCATGCACTTCTCCTGCACGAATCGTAAGATTAAAGTCCTGTAAAATAGCTTTGTACAGAGGTGCCGGGTCGTTATTTGCGTTGTCATGGATGCCAACGTGCAGATCTTGAATTTCTAAGAGTATTTTAGACATTTTAATTCCTCATCTAAAAAGAAAACCTGGAACTGGCCAAAAATAATGTTCTTTTTTTTCACTCGCTAAACTCGCTGCGCTCAAACAAACCTCGCTCAAAAAAAGAACATTATTTTTGGCCAGTTTATTACCCAATTGCACCTTCCAGGCTAATAGCCAATAATTTTTGCGCTTCTACTGCAAATTCCATGGGCAATTCTTTAAAGACTTGTTTGCAAAAACCATTCACGATCATTGAAATGGCATCTTCTTGACTAATACCCCGTTGGCGGCAATAAAAGAGTTGTTCTTCACTAATTTTGCCCGTTGTCGCTTCATGTTCTATTTTGGCTGTTTTATTTCTAGCTTCTATATAAGGGAAAGTATGTCCACTGCAAGCGTCACCGAACAACAGCGTGTCACATTGGGTGTAATTTTGTGCGTTGTGCGCTTTTTCAGTCACGCGAACAAGACCGCGATAATTATTTTTGCCGTGACCGGCTGAAATGCCTTTTGCTAAAATAGTGCTGCGCGTGTTTGCACCAATGTGGATCATTTTAGTGCCTGTATCGGCTTGTTGATAGTGATTGGTGAGCGCTACGGAATAAAACTCACCGACACTGCCTTCGCCTTGCAAAATAACGCTGGGATATTTCCAGGTAATGGCAGAACCCGTTTCTACTTGTGTCCACGAAATTTTAGAGGCTTTGCCCCGACATAATCCGCGTTTAGTCACAAAATTATAAATTCCGCCTTTGCCTTCTTTATCGCCAGGATACCAATTTTGTACGGTTGAATATTTAATATGCGCCCGATCAAGTGCGATAAGTTCTACGACTGCGGCATGCAGTTGGTTTTCGTCTCGCATAGGCGCTGTGCAACCTTCTAAATAGCTAACACTGCTCCCTTCTTCTGCAATAATGAGAGTGCGCTCGAATTGCCCAGTAGCAGCCGCATTAATACGAAAATAGGTAGAGAGTTCCATCGGGCACCGCACACCTTTGGGGATATAACAAAACGATCCATCGGTAAAAACAGCCGAATTTAAAGACGCAAAAAAATTGTCGGTATAAGGAACCACCGTGCCTAAATATTTTTTAATGAGTTCGGGATGTTCTTGTACCGCTTCAGAAAACGAACAAAAAATTATGCCTTCGCTGGCCAATTTTGCTTTGAATGTTGTGGCAACCGAAACACTGTCGAATACTGCATCAATCGCAATACCGCTTAAGCGTTCTTGCTCTCTTAGGGGGATCCCCAGTTTCTCATAAGTTTTCAGTAATTCAGGATCAATTTCATCTAAGCTTGTGATTGTCTTTTTGGCTTTAGGCGCTGAGTAGTAAATAATTTTTTGGTAATCGATGGGATCGTAATGAACTTCTGCCCAATGTGGCTCTTTTAGGGTTAACCAATGTTCATAAGCACGAAGACGCCATTCCAACATAAAAGCGGGTTCATTTTTTTTAGCAGAAATCAGACGAATGGTCTCCGGACTTAAACCGGGAGGAATGCTGTCGGATTCGATGTTGGTAATAAATCCAGCGCTATATTCGCTATTTATCCAGTTTGTGAGTTCTGGATTGTTTGTGCTAACGCTAGTGTTGGACATGACTCACCTCGATGCGTTGATTTTTATGTGCAATGGGTCTTATGTGTCCCATTGGTTCAACTTTAATTAAGTCATTCAACTTAACTGAATGTAAGGCATTAGTGATGGCTTGATTGATTCTTAACCAAGGAGTTTTAACGGAACACAGGGGTGCACTTGCACAATAATCGTGTCCCAAGTTGCATTCAGTAATAGCAATGGGGCCTTCTAAGGCATTAACCAGCATTGCGACGGTAATTTCTTTTGGCTCAGCGGCTAAAATATAGCCACCCTGAGAACCCCGCGCGGAATGAAGCAGTTTGTTTTTTGTTAATTTTTTCAATAGCTTAGATACGGTTGGTTGCGCAATGGCGGTGTGTTCGGCGATTTCTTTTGCTTGAAAAAGACGTAAGGGTTCGCCTGCCATAAAGGCCATAATCACGACGCCATAATCGGTTAATTTGGTAATTCGAACCACAGTGCTATACACCTTTTGCCAATATAAGACTAAATTAGTCCTCTATAGATTTTGGTAGTATAAACTATTCTGG
>DAORSV010000056.1:0-9682 GCA_035443705.1 Gammaproteobacteria bacterium | reverse complement strand
AACCGCAACATTAAGCGCTTTTGCAAAGTTCGGGTAATGCGGGCTTTGATCCCAAGCACCTTCTACTGGCTGGATAATTTCGGTTTCGTGATGCCACCAGACTTTTTTATTTTAAAGATATGGCCAACAGCAAAAATATTTTACGGGTAACAACCGTACTATATTTCATTGTAACTGACGGTTTTTTCAACTTGTTGCGTGACTGTCTTCTTTTTTTTGACGGTTGTATTTGATTTTGCAGCAGGCTTAGCTGAGTCAACAGGCTGAATCGTATTATCGGGTACAATGCGTGTCATCGCACCATAAATCACTAATACATGCTGTCCCACTTGAAATTCCATTTCTTGAACCTGTGCAATCGAAATCGTTGAGCCATTTTTCAAATTAATAATGTATTCAAATGCCTTATGGCTATTCGCTGTTTTATCGACTGCATTACCAACGAGGCCACCAACAATAGCACCACCAATAGCGCCTGCTATATTCGCTTGTGGGCTTCCGCCGATGGCAGATCCACCTGCAGCACCAACACCAGCGCCTGCTAATCCACCAAGCCCACTTTTTGCATCAACTTTGACTGCACGTTTACCAACAATAAGGCCGGATACTACCTTACTCGCAACGCCGGATTCCGAAGCTTCGTAGGTGTTCGGGGAGACATTTGGCGCGCAACCATTGATCAAGCCAAAGATTACCGGTAGTGTGATAAATAACAAAATTCTTTTCATATTACACCTTCATAAATAAAAATAGCATTCAAAACCATCGCTTACTCGATCCAGTCATTATTGTATTACAGGTTGATTCTAAACATAACCCTCTTGATCTTCACACCTTATACACACACCATAAATATACAGCGCATGATCCGTCATTCGAAACTGTTTTTCTTTTGCAATAGCTTCCTGACGCTGTTCAATCACCGGATCAATAAATTCAACCACTTGCCGGCATTTTATACAAACTAAATGATCATGATGTTTACCGTCATCTAATTCAAAAACAGAATGCCCACCTTCGAAATGATGACGAATTACTAATCCTGCAGATTCAAACTGCGTTAAAACGCGATAGACCGTTGCTAAGCCAACATCATCACCCATTTCTAGCAGTTTTTTATAAATATCTTCAGCACTCAAATGCCTAATGTCTGCGCTCTGTAAACTGGTTTCTAAAATATGGAGGATTTTAACCCGAGGGGCTGTTACTTTAAGTCCTGCCTTCTTTAATTCCTGATTTTCCAATTAATAATCCCTATAAGATAAAATTTTTTCCGTACCAAGACTTAACCTCTTAATTCAATACAGATTGACCTCTTCTGGTAAAATCGCTATCATACCGAACAGAATTTGGCTCCCTGGTGTCTTTTAAATTTAGAGGCTCAACTTACCATGTATTCTCTGATCCGCGTGCTCATGTTATCGCTCTTTACCCTAGCTTGCCTAGGCTTAACTGCCTGCCCTTTTCCGCCCCGTATCTATAGGATGGATGTACGGCAAGGCAATTATATAACAACGGAAATGACAAATAAGCTAAAAGTGGGTATGACTAAGGAATCTGTACGAGAATTAATGGGAACACCTGCGCTAACACGCTTCTTTCGACAAGAACGCTGGGACTATTATTACAGCTTAAAACCGGGCAATGGCCAACCTATACAGACAAAAGCGATTACCTTATTCTTTAAAAGCAATCAGCTGGTTCGCATCGAAAAAGATGTAGAATCTAAAAAGACTGAGTTTTAAGAGAATTTGAATTTTAAGGTTTTTTTTCTTTTTTATACAATAGTATTTTTTCTTTTCTTGCGACCTTCTGCTTGCGTTTTTTCTCATCAAAAGCCTGTGCTTTTTGGCGCCTGCTAATCTCAGCTTTTAAGCGTCTGGCTTCTTTGGGATCAATCGTCAAATCACGATAAATTTCGACACGATCGCCAGCCTTTAAAACTGCATCTAAAGTACTTATTTTCCCAAAAATACCAATCCTATCCGAAAGAAAACCGCTCTCTGCCAAATATGGAAATTGAGATAAAACCATTGATGCTGTAATGGCTTCTAATACCGTTGCGCCTATTGGCACAGCTACTCGGATCAACACCTGCTTTTCGGCTTCTGCATAGACAACTTCAACTGAAATTGCCTTAGGTGCCATACATCACCTTCGCTCGTTCACAAAAAGCCTCAACGTAAGATTCTATACCTTTTTGTATCAGAGACCCAACGGTTAAGGATATTAACTTACTTGAAAATTCTAATTCCAAATTAAGGCTTACACGACAGCCCTCCCCCACCGCTTCAAACCGCCACGCACCCTCTAAATGTCTAAAAGGACCTTGAACTAAGCGCACCTCGATCTGTTCATCCTGTAAAAGACGATTCAGAGTTGTAAACGATTGTTGTATACCCCCTTTCATAAAATAAACGCTTGCCTTGACTTCATTTGTTGTTCGACTATGCACGGTGGTTGACTTACAGCAAGGTACAAACTCAGAGTACTGTTCGATAGCATCAACCAACTTAAACATTTGAGCCGGCGTATAGGGCACTAATACACTTTTTTTAATCGTGTTCATTTTGCCCCTCCCATCCCCTTACACTTGGGGTACATTTAAATGTACACATACGTTACAATGACCTTATCATGAATAAATCCTCAAAAACACAAGAGACAGGCCGCAAAAGCCTCGCCTTCAATCGTAAAGCTCTTCACAATTATACACTGGAAGAGCGGTTTGAAGCAGGCGTTGCTTTACAAGGCTGGGAAGTAAAAAGCCTCCGTGCCGGCAAAATCCAAATTGCAGAAAGCTATGTACTGCTCAAAAAAGGCGAAGCTTGGCTAGTCGGATCGCACATTAGTCCGCTTTTATCCGCTTCTACCCATGTGCATCCGGATCCCACACGCAGTCGCAAATTATTATTGCACCGTAGAGAAATCGATAAATTAATTGGTCTGATAGAGCGTAAAGGTTACACGGTCGTTCCTCTATCTGTTTACTTTAGTAGAGGACGTATCAAACTCGAGATCGCTTTAGTTAAAGGAAAAAAAGAACACGACAAAAGAGACTCCGAAAAAGATCGTGATTGGGAGAGAGAAAAGCAACGTTTATTTAAAAAATCGCGATAAAAACAGATTATTTTATTTTATTGCATACACATTGCGTCAAAATTATGTTGTTCAACTTTCCATTAAGATAAAATTTACCTGATATCTGATGGTGTTTATTACCCAATCTAGTCTACACTGTATCTTCATTATTGCTTTGAAATAGGGTAACTAACTGACATGAAACGTCCATTGTATCAGCGCTTATACTTTCAGGTTTTGATGGGAATTGTCATAGGCGTATTCCTGGGACACTTCTTCCCTGCCGCTGGGATTAGTCTAAGGCCTCTTGGCACCGCTTTCATTAATTTGATTAAAATGATGGTGGCACCCATCATTTTTTGCACTATTGTTGTCGGTATTGCAAAAATGGGTGATCTCAAAGAAGTCGGTCGCGTTGGTCTTAAGTCCATTGTTTATTTTGAAATCGTTTCTACGCTTGCTTTAATTATAGGGTTACTGATTGTTAATGTTTATCAGCCAGGTGTGGGTGTTAATGCTGATCCCAGCACCTTGGATACTGCCGGCTTATCAAGTTATACCTATAAAGCTCAATCCCTAACAACTATTGAATTTTTACTCAATATTATTCCGCAGCACGTGTTTGCGGCATTTTCCGAAGGTAATATTCTACAGGTTTTACTTTTTGCTGTGCTATTTGGAGTCGCTTTATCGCAATTTGGTGATAAAGGGAAATTACTGATCCGCATACTTGATCAAAGTTCTCACGCCTTATTTGGCGTTATTGGACTCGTGATGAAACTAGCGCCTTTTGGTGCTTGTGGCGCAATGGCTTATAGCATTGGACAATACGGGTTCGGCACCCTACTGCCTCTCGGTAAACTCATGATCGGTGTTTGTGCGACCTGCTTCATTTTTGTTACTTTTGTATTGGGTTCAATTCTAAAAGTTAGTGGCTTTAGTTTGTGGAAATTTTTAGCCTATATCAAAGAAGAAATTTTTATTGTTTTGGGAACATCTTCCTCTGAAACCGCTTTGCCACGCATGATCAGCAAATTAGAAAATATGGGTTGCGCAAAACCGGTGGTAGGATTAGTGATCCCAACAGGTTATTCCTTCAATTTAGATGGGACATCTATTTATTTAACCATGGCGGCCGTCTTTATTGCACAAGCAACGAATACGGAATTATCGCTATATCAACAATTATCACTACTTGGCGTGCTGATGTTAACTTCTAAGGGTGCAGCTGCAGTGCCCGGTGGCGGATTTGTCGTACTGGCAACAACATTATCAACCATTGATACACTACCCATTGCGGGATTAGGTCTTTTACTCGGCGTTGATATGTTTTTGTCTGCAATACGGTCTGTCACCAATTTGATCGGCAACGGCGTTGCAACGGTTGTTATTTCTAAGTGGGAAAAAGCGATTGATATGAAAAAAGCCTATCGCGTTTTAGATGGCGAAACAGAGGAAGAAGCTGATCATCCAGAAGAAGTGTCCGATCATGAAATGGATGATATAATCGAGCTTGAGAAATTGTCTAAACCGATGGATTAATCTGATGGCGCAACGAACACTAAACTCTAGCTTCTGAACCACAATTTTTTTTATTCGATCACCGGGCCCTCGCGGTAAAGGAGCACCGGCTAACGAATAAACTGACTTTAATTATCTACCTTTATCTGCTTTTTTAGCTTCTTTGGCTTTACGTTTTTCCTTCAAGTTCATTTTAGGCGCTTTTTTTGTATCCGTTTTTTGCCTTTGGTTTCCTAACTTACCCATATGGTCACTCCTTAAAATTAAAAATACACACAGCAAATATATTATTGCATTGACCGAGTGTACAAACAATACGTAATTTTTCGGTGTAAAGCCAAAGATCTGTCCGGGAAACAACTAAGATTTATATAGAACCATAGCGCCGGCGCCATATCCACATTGACGCCCTCCTGGCTGACGTTCCGGATACTTATCATAATAATATTTGGTCCATGAACTTAAATCCAGATCATTTTCCGGCTTATACTTATAAGCGAATAAAAGTTCATTTGACATCATTTCTTGTGGTTGATCAATCTTAGATTTAATTGTCTTGAAATTCTGAAATGTCGTTCTATTTAATTGGTTTCTTTCTACATCTGAATTGGACTTGGAATCTTGCAATCTTTCTTCATATTCTTTTAGGCTTAAAAGAACTAATGGATTTTCATTAACCGAAGAAGATTCAGCACTTTCTTTGTTCTCAAGAAGACTTTTGGGCCCTGTAGCACAATATAAAAATTGCTTATATTTTTCCGCGTAACTAGCAAGAATATCTACTGCATTATCTGAAACTGTTACGCCGTTGTTTTTAATGACATCCACCATCTTAGCATAAATCGTTTTTTGGTCTGGTTCTGAAACACGCTCCAATATTAGAAAATCGCCACGTTGTTTTATGAAAAATGCTGATTTTGGTTGTACTGTCGGCTCTATTTTCACAAGTTCAATATTCTGAAAATGTCTTCTTATATCTTCTGTATAAGGGAGAGGACTTGTTGTGTAAAAGGGATCTGGAAATGCTTGCCCAACAATCAATTTTCCGGATTTTTTTATTAAACAATGAATGGCATCAAAAAAATCTTTTTGATTAGATAATACGTTATAATTTAAAACAAAGATATAATCAAAGGCATGTTGCATTTCAGAAAAATTAAGTAGATTTTCCATATTCATCCAAAAAAGATTTTCCTTATTCGCCTGATAATTTTTGACGCATCCATAGGAAGGTTCAACACCAAAAAATGTTACATTAGGATAGGCTTTTTGAATTTGTGCAATATTCTCTCCATAGGCTGCTCCTACGTATAGAGCCAACTGTTGAGCACCTTGGTTTTCTGCGATCAATTGTCCATCTGCCAATTGTTGCGCTATGTGCTGAGCAACATAGGCTCTTGTCTGCTGATCGGTTGGGCTTAAAAACTCGTCATAATTTAATGTGTTCCAATGATAACAATGAGCTACATTTACAAAGCCCATACGCCCTGATTTTTCAGCAGAATCATCAGCAGGCGCAAAATATAAAGAAGAGCAATTCGCATAAGAAGTCGTTTCAATTGCATGATTATAAATCAAATAGTTAGAATTAGAGCTATATTTAGGATCACTTTTTAATAGCGCATATCGCTGCTGAACACTATTCGAAATCGATTCCTCATAGATAAAATATTCTGTTTGCTTTAATGAGTGAAAAAAAGATTTTGTAAAACTTGGAACAGCATACATTATTTTCCTTAAGACATCTGCTCTCAAATTAGTTGAAAAATTAACTGCGACGTCTTTTCCTTCTTTTTTCGTGACATTAAAAGCAATATGAAACTTCTCTTTTGGCAAGACATCATGTTGGCTTATGTTGTTGAAAGTATTAAGTTCTTCATTGCTCATATCTTTGACAGTGATGCTAATAACCTTCCAACATTCCTGATCGTTCTTACTAGATTGAATATGGTCTTGTTGCATTGTAACGGGCAAATTATAAAATAATTGTTCAACACACAAAGCCTGCTGTAATTCTGTAAAAAAATTGTCAACAGAGAAGTTTACATTCGTTTGTATTGTAACGGGTATTTTAGTTCTAAACATGATTCTTCCTCATTTAGTTCTTTTTTATCTCACTTAAAGAAACCGCTGCATCAAGGACATTTAAAAGCAGGCTACCACACCCTCCTGAATTTGTCTAACAAATAAAATGCAATTACACGCTTTTTAAGGGATATTTTACCGATTTACGCTGTCTATATTAGTAAGAAGCTTAAAAAATTAAGGGGGACTATATGCCAACCGGAAGACACATGGTAGATCACGAAAAGCATCATATGCACTCAAAAGACGAAATCAAGGAGAAACGCAACGCACATAGACATAAAGTACCAGGGTATATCGCACGTGAATTAACGCACACGGATGTGCCTAAGGAAATTGCTAAAGCTACCCGTGAAAATGAATCTTAATGCACACTCTATCTTTTCTTTCGGGATTCAAGGGGAACTGTATGAGAGTTGTCCTTATTTTATTCTGATATTGTTGGACGCAGTTGGATAATCTTGTGGCTCCGAATTTCATTAGAAAATCGACCTCAAAGCAGTCTTTATGATATTATTTTATCCTTGTTCTTAGACTATTTAGGACGTATATAGACACTTATCTAACAGTTTTTGAAGACTACAAAATAAGATGAATATATGATGAAGAAACGAGGTATTAGTGGTATGAATCAAAAGAAGTCACAGAAACTTACTATACGTAACAGTACCGCTGAATTCTTGATTTTCACTCAGCAGGCAGGTCAAAATGGTATTGAGGTTCGTTATGAGAACGAATCTATTTGGCTCACCCAAAAACTCATGGCCGAACTGTTCAATGTGACTGTAGCCACGATTAATGAGCACCTGAAAAATATATTTGAATCAGGCGAGCTACAGTCAGATTCAGTTATTAGGAAATTCCGAATAACTGCTGCTGATGGCAAGGCCTACAACACTCAGCTTTATAACCTAGACGCAATAATATCAATAGGTTATAGAGTTAACTCTATACGTGCGACCCAGTTTCGTCAATGGGCGACTCAGGTTTTACGAGAATTTGCTATCAAAGGATATGTTTTAGATAAAGATCGTCTTGAAAATGGCAGTTACCTTGGAGAGAACTATTTCGAGCGTTTGCTAGCCGAAATTCGCGAGATTCGTCTGAGCGAACGGCGCTTTTATCAAAAGATTACAGATATCTATTCGACTAGCGTTGATTACAACAAGGATGCTCCTACTACTCGTGAATTTTTTTCCAAAGTTCAAAATAAATTACATTATGCCATTCATGGCCATACAGCATCTGAGTTGATTAAAAAACGTGCTGATAGTACCAAACCACATATGGGTTTAACTAGTTGGGAAAGTGGATCAGAAGGCAAGATCACTAAAACCGATGTTTGTATTGCCAAAAATTATTTGACCGCAGATGAACTAAATTCTCTTGGTAGGATAGTAAATGCTTATTTGGAGTTGGCTGAAGATCGCGCAAAACGATATATCCCGATGACAATGGAAGATTGGGCAAAGCGCCTTGATAAGTTTCTTGAATTTGATGAACGTGAGATTTTGCAAAATGCCGGTTCAATAAGTGCCAAAATCTCCAAGGATCATGCAGAAAGTGAATTTGAAACATACCGCATCATCCAAGATAGATTGTTTGAGTCCGACTTTGATAAGGAAACTAAAGCGCTTGAGCAGCAAATTGCCCAGCGTAAAGATGGGGGTAGAGATGAATGATTGGCCCGTAGTAAAACCAGAAGAAGTTACAAAACTTGTGAGTAAGGGGTCATAGGAAGATAATATGTTTAGGCGGTTATTCGCTATTATATTGATAATGCTATCATTCGGTATTAAAATTGCTTTTGCAGATAATTATCAAACAATCCACAAGATCATTCCTCATATTGATCAACCCGATAAAAAAGTTGAACTTTATATTTTAAAGCCAAAAATTGAAGAAAAATTACCTGTCGTTATATATACCCATGGTTTTCAACACCCTGAACGTCCTGGAGCCAAAGCTAGCATTGATAATGGAACTTTGGTTTCTTTTGTCAATCAAGGCTACCTTGCCGTAGGCGTATCACAACCAGGTTTTGGAAATTCTGATGGACCTGCTAATTTTAGTGGGCCCTATACTCAAAGAGCTATTATAGTCGACGGCGGCGGGAATTGAATCATACATATAACCTATTGAAATTATAGTTATTAAATTTTTTATTGTTTTTAGTTGCCCCCAAAGTTGCCCCCAAACAAAAAAATAATTTTGAGAAGCCGGGTTTGATTCCTCTAATGAAATCCTCGTGGATTACTCAATTTTATCTTTTTTACGCTGATAACATCGATACTTTCATATTGTAATAGCATAAAAATGGCACCAAAACCATCACCCAAGGTTATTATTTTAGCAAACCACTACCACTGAATCTCTTAATGGATTGGATAAAAACCACCCATCCTGCTTTACTTCTTAAAAGATAATTTTCTAGGAATTTTTGGCTCTTTATCGTCACCAGTAGGTGATGAATGACTCTCTGGCAAACTTGCTGGTTTTGTAACAGTTACATTTTTTTCAGAAATGCTACTCTGACTGGCAAATTTTTCTGTTATTTCATCAACCCCGTCTTCAGGGTTATCACTTAATACCAAGTTTCCAGAGGATTTCATTTTAAAGTACGGAGCCATTGGTGCTGGCGTTCTTTGTTGAGTATCTGCAAGATCTGTTTTTCGTGGTATTTGAGATTTTTGAGGAGTTTCTGGTTCTTTTTTCTCTTCTAATTTTAGATAAGCCGTTTTTTTTCCTGCACTCCCAGTTCTTGCCTCCCTGAGCCTTAATTTTTGACCTTCTTTATTAATATCTTCCACTTCTCCATAATATTGTGGATTCCTCGTTATAACAAAATCATCTTGGTACCCGCCTTCTCTATCAATTTTTATCGCCATTTTTCGCATCAAACTCCCATGATGTCGAATTAAATGTTCTGTTAACATTCCAAGTGGATATTGTTCTTCGGATTGAAGTAAGTCTTTAAATTTTTTGTACATGTTTT
>DAORSV010000055.1:0-10235 GCA_035443705.1 Gammaproteobacteria bacterium | reverse complement strand
TTCTACGATAGAACTTTTGCATGAGGAAACCCCCCATTATTGGGGGGTTTTTTTTGCAGAAAAAAGAACTGTCTCTTATTGTGGGTTTGTAGATGTACCAGTACTAGAGCTTGCGCCCGTGGTTCTCATACTTGTTGCGCTAGTCACGCTTGTTTGTGCATGAGACTGCTCAACCTGAAATTGAGAAGTTACTGCTCCTAGTCTTGCTCCTATAACAAACGATACTGTTGGTCCGCTGAGGCTAACCATAAGTTCTGCTTTCAATTTTTGAGAGACTATGCGCGATAAACCCGGAAGCACGGCTTTGAATACAGGGTCTTGTGCAAATTTTGGTTCTCTTGTGATTACCGCGTCTGCAAGTTCCTGAGCCCAAACACAATAGCCCTGGATTTGTGTTAATCTTTGAATTCTATTTATATTAGAAGTATCTAAGAATTTTAAGAAAGTGCTTACTAAACCTACAAAAGTTGCAACCATGTCTTTTTTATCCGCAATGCATGGTTTTGGATTAAAAGCATGTAAATACAAGCAAGCGCTATACGATCTTCTTTTTTCAAAAAAATCGTTTGTATCTCTTTCCTCTTTTGTTAAACTCATTAAGTCTTCTTTTAACTTTTGTATTTCTTCTGGAGTATGTTCTAACATTTTACGCTTGATTTCCCCGACCATAATTTCCATGATTCCTTTAAGAGATTCATCGCTTTCATCTGCAATATTTAAAAGAAACATAGAAGCAGGGACATCATTCGTACCTTGTAAGGTTTCAAGGACGGCTTTATTTTCACATTCTATGCCAGTGACAGATACCTGTAAGCCAGCTTCAGTGCTGGTCGAAAGGAATTGCATCTCTATTTTTCTTGCAAAAGAAAAATAAGCTAGGGAAAGAAGTAAGCCTTGCAGACTGCTCTTGGGTGCTAAAAGCGCGATTAACTCCTTGGTTGGAGAATATCGGCAAGCTACATATAAAATAGAAGTTGCATTTGATAACATTTTATACTCAAAAAGCGTTGCGGGGTCAACATTAGGATTTGGGTTTATATGTTGCACCCTGTCGCTCCTGACATGATGATACGCATAACTCAAATTGTTAAAATAATTCTTTGGTAATTCTGTAGAAGCGCCATACGCTAATAAAGTTTGTATATAATAGATATCTGGATTTTCCTGAAACGTCATTAGAGTCGTGAATGTTTGTGGAATCAATGTTTCGCCGAAAATGCCACCAATCGCATTTGGTTCAACACCCTGACGTAATAACATTTCAAAAGCCAGCTTATTTTGTTTGTCAGATGTTAGGACCAATTGAGATAAAGCGAGATTATCATCCTCTCGTGCATTGAAAGTTTGGTTAACTTTTTCAAATGCTACTCTATATAAATCTGATTTTTTATGTAAAAAGTTGCAAACTTCTATTTGCTTTTCTAAATGTTTCGGATTTTTTTTCCAAATGACATCATCTAGTAAGTCAATAAGAAAGGAAGCATTTAAGCTACTTTCAATATGAGGAAAGATTTCTGAAACTTTATCAAGTTCACCCAATTTCGCAAGTTTTTCAAACTCTTGTAACAAGCTTGGGACGTTTGCTAATTTTCCTTCGACGTTGTTAAGACGCTTAATTGTAACCTGATCATTTTTTGAAAGACAATAAAGAGACAATGTAATAGAGCACAATTCATCGGCAACTTGATTACGGGCAATCAATTCTGCTGCACTTAGCGTTTTTTTTACCTGCAATTTGTCTAGTTGTTTTTCTTTCCCCTCAAGCTCTGTTAGCAATTGTTTGCGTTGCGCATCAATTTTTTGTTTGAATTTATCTTCAGGTTTTTGGGAGTGTTTTGAAGAAGGTGCCAGCTTATGTTCTTTCGCGGTAGGCTCTTCGCTCACTGCTTCAGGTATTTCTGCCGAGTCCTCTTGGATTGAGTCCACTGTTTGTGGCGTGAATTTACCTGCGTTAATGTGCGAACATATCTGTTCAGGGTGCCGATTTCTAACATCGATGTAGCCACTATCACTTAGCTTATTCAATTTATTAATATTTTCAGTAAGTTTTTTAGCCACTCGCAAATATTTCCGTCTTGCCGTATCGTTGTGTAATTCCAAAAATAAGCCACTTAATACATGGTCAGATTTATTAATTTTATCATGAATAGCTAATATTTCATCAAGTTTTTGCTGGTTTAATTTTTTGATTAGTTGCAAGGCAATTTCAGCGTGCTTCTCCACCCAAGGCTGCAATTGCTTCAAAATGTTTTCGGGGTAATTTTCAATGTTCTCAAATGTTTCTCCATCTGCTCCTGTTATTTTTCGAACGGATTTTACTCGAAAATGTTCTATTTTACCATTTCTACTAATGTGTAGATGCACTGTAATATAACTGCCATCAGGTGTTTGAAAATTTTGTGTATAATGGCAATAGGGAAATCGATTTTGTGCTGCAGATGAAGAACCGGGTGCAAAAAGTGCATCTATGTCTAAATGATGCTCTATAAAATGAGTATATTTTAATTCAAAGCAATCTTTTTCGTCTAAAAAATCTTTTGGAGCTAATGCTGGAAAATTTACGACATAAGCCTTTCGAGTATAGTCGTAAACCTGATCTCCCTCATATTCTTTTGAAACTGTTTCTAATGGTATTACCTTAAAACCATCTAAGGGGCTCGCTATTGACCTTGAGCGGAGTGTCGCAACAAAATGATATAAACCGCTATTTCTAACGACTTGCGATGCAGGAGCAATATGCTCTTTTTCTTTAGTTTCTACTGCTGGTCGTCTAACGTAAGAATCTGATGATAACATTTTGGCTATTCCATAAGGAGTCTTCATTGAACATTCTCCAAAATTAATTAGTCGTTATAAATGATTTTTGGGACAACTTTCCGAGGTTATTCCAGAGCTTATTGCACTGTAGAACAGAACCTTGATTTCAGCTACCGTAATCACAATATAAAAGTTAGGTAAAAAAATCAAGCTATTTTTTAATAGTAATTACACGCAAAAAAAGATAAAGGAAAACTAATCAATCCTAATGGGGTATCCATTTGCCTTTTTAGCACCCATCTTGGCACTGCTCCAATTCACGAGATGCGTGCTTTCAATAGCGTTTCGTATCATTTTCTCTAATCGTGATAAGCTATCTGAACCCGCAAACTTTGGCTCTGAGCAAGGTTCATGGGCTTCTAAGTACAAATGTCCTTCGTGCCAGCCAATCTTAAAGGGTTCGTGAATAATTCGTACAGGTGTACCAATGCGTACTTTATAGAAAAGATTTTCAATATCTTCTGGCAATAGACGCATACAACCATGTGTTCCACGTACACCGATGCCACCAGACGCATTTGTTCCATGAATTCGATACGCACCGGCGCCGAGTTCTGCTCCCAAATAAAGCGCATAGCGACCCATAGGATTTTCGGGCACACCGCCAGCAACGAAGGCTGGTAATGGATCATTCTTTGCAATATGCTCTTTCCGAATTGAATCGGGAGGGATCCATGGCGGATCTTTCCGTTTATTAATCACAGTAGTTGTACCCAAAGGGGTAGGGCATCCTTTCTTGCCAATGCCCAATGGATGAGTTGTCACCTGACGGTTGTCTAGATCAAAGTAATACAGGCGCATTTCAGCGAGATTTAGAACCAAGCCCACACGCGGCACATTAGGTAAGATAAATTGCGTAGGTATGACCACAATCGCGCCGACGGTCGGCCCCCACGGATCTAGTCTTGGGTTGGCTTCTATCATTTCGTAGACTCCAACGTCAAAACGTCTACCTATATCGCCTAAGGATTCTCCTTTACGAACGGTTGTGGTTTGTATTTCGCCGACAATGTCGGTGCCAGCTGGCCAGTCAAACGTCAACCCCCAGGCAGGAAAGCTTAGACCTAACAATAAGCCTACTAATCCAATTATTTTGACCCTTTTTATCATCGGTTTTAATCCCGCTCTTTCCGCACTTAGTTTATGTGTCGGCAGAAATGAGACAGATCTTGATTGTTATAGCCTTTGATTCACTCTAATCAAGTTAGTTTAATGATTCATTTCGAAGGCCGTATCATCAAGACTCGGTCCCTTCAGACCCTTTTTCAAGAGTCTTGCGCTAGTTAGCAGCGATACTACAATGAATAGCGTGGAAAAGAAAGAGGAAAGCATTTTGGAATGGAATTTTAGTTGTAAAACACAAAAAAACCAAAAAGAAGGCGTAGTTGGTATCTACTCATGAAACCGTAGATAATAACCCAAGGCACAGGATAATCGGTCAGGAGATTGTCAAACATGATAAAAAATACAATTCTAAAAAGCTTTGCAGTTACTCTTGTTTTATTGGCTACCACGGCAGAGGCTTGGACAGTCTCCGAGTGGGAGACGGATTCGGCACAATTTGAAAAGCGAGAAACGCCATTAACAACAGATGAAAAAGCCTCAGGAGATTATAGACAAGCTTTAAAATATCGGGACAATGGCGAATTTTTACATGCAGAAAGGCTTTTTAAAACGGTGTTGGCAGAAATGCCAACACATTATGCCGCCAGAGCAGAGCTGGCTACTTTATATTTAAAAAGAAATCAATTAGATGAAACCGAAATGCTTTTATCCGAAGGACTTAGGTTAGATGAAAATAATCCTGATTTTTTAAGGCTCATGGCAGTGATCTACGATAAACGAGAAGAACCCGATAAGGCCTTGGCTTTACTCGTTAAGATAAAAGATAGCCGAAAAGATAAAAATTATGTGGCATTTTTGGGGCATATTTATCAGCAAACAGGTCGTTTTGCGTTGGCAAGACAGCAATACTACCGTTTGCTGCAAGAAGAGCCTGAAAACGCATTGTGGTTATTAGGCGTGTCGCTTGCCTTAGATGCGGAAGGGCAAAAAGAAGTGGCATTGGAGGGGTATATAAAAATTACTGCAGATGGCAATATGGATCCTCATGTGCTGCAATATATACAAAAGCGAATTAAAGCGCTTAAAGGATAAAAAAAAGGGAGCAAGTTCAGACACAGATCAACTTGTTGGTGTTCGGTTTTGAAAGAATCAATTATTGTTGGTCCACCATCCACTGCTCAATCAAAACAACCGCTGCGTAAGCATGCATCTCATTTATATGCGCTTTTGCTTTGGAGGGATGATGTATAATTTTAGTGGGTGCACGCGTTTTGGCTTCCCAGGTGCTTAAGCGTTCATCCACCGCATGGGTTGGAATTTTAAATCGTGTGCGCAGTTTATTCATAAAACGCCTTGCACAAAATGTCATAGGTTGGGTTGTTCCATCTAAATGCAGTGGAATGCCCACAATAAGATCATCGGGATGCCATTTTTCCAAAATTCCTTCAATTTCGAGCCAGTTAGGAACGCCATCACGCGCTGCCAGTGTTGTGAGAGGGGTTGCTGTTTGAGTAACGGATTGTCCAATGGCAACGCCGATATGTCGTAAGCCAAAATCAAAGCCAATAATAATTTTTTCGAGTTTTTTAGGGGTTTCAGGCATGTCCAATATCACTCGAGAGGCGATCTACGTCAACGCCCATTAAGGCGGAGGCAGCTCGCCACCGATTTTCAATGGCCATATGAAATAAAATATCAAAATTAGCCGGACCATATAACCATGCATTTTGAGACATTTCTTTTTCCAATTGCTGAGCTTCCCAATGTGCAAACCCGAGTGCAATTAATGTATGCGTTGGACCTTGATTAGCTGAAATCGATTTTAAAATGTCAGGAGAGGTTGTGAGCGATATTGTGTCGCTAATTTTCAGCGTGGATTCCCATGTCGTGTCAGTTCCATTTCCATGCAAAATAAACCCTCGTTCTTTTTGCATGGGCCCACCGCTAAATACCAAACGACCTGCAATTTCAGGGTAATCTGTTCTTAAGCCCATTTGTTCTAAAACTTCGCCTAATCTTAAGTCTAACAGTGGTTGGTTAATGATAATGCCGATAGCGCCACCCTCAGTATGTTCACAAAGATAAGTTACAGATCGAAAAAAATGCGGATCCATTAAAGAAGGCATGGCAATTAGTAAATGGTTTTTAAGTGAAGTGAACATATATTGATTATCCTTTTAATTTTTCCATGATAGAATCTATAATTTTTCCTGCAATATCGATCTCAAATGCCTTTTCCAATTCTTTAACACAGGTTGGGCTTGTTACATTGATCTCAGTCAAATATTCGCCAATCACATCAATGCCGACAAAGATCAGCCCTTTTTCGCGCAACAATGGGCCAATTTGAGAGCAAATCCACCAATCGCGCTCAGTTAATTCTCGACCTTCCCCACGGCCACCCGCAGCTAAATTTCCGCGAAATTCGTTTTTAGCTGGAATTCTGGCAAGCGCATAAGGAATGGGTTCTCCGTCGATTAAGAGTATTCGCTTATCGCCCTCCGTTATTTCTGGCACAAATCGTTGAGCCATCACATAAAGTGATTCTTTCTGTGTGAGAAAATCGATAATCATGGTTAGGTTTGGATCATCCCGTTGACACTTGAAAATATTGTGTCCACCCATACTGTCTAAAGGCTTAAAAACAGCGCACTCATGTGTTTCAACAAAATCTTTCAAGATGGATTGAGAAGAGCTGACCAGTGTCGGCGGCATGCATTGAGGAAACCACGTTGCAAAAAGTTTTTCATTTGCATCTCTTAAGCTTTGTGGTTTGTTAACAATTAAGACGCCGTTAGATTCGGCATGCTCTAAGATATAGGTCGAATAGAGGTACTGTAGGTTGACGGGTGGATCTTTACGCATTAACAATACGTCGAATTGATCCAGCGGTCTACTGACGGGCGCTTGGAGCGAATACCAGGGGTTTTTGTCCAAATGTAGTTCTAAAGCTCGGCAATTTCCCCATGCAATGCCATATTGTAAAAAAAGAGCATCGAGCTCCATGTAATAAAGCGCAAATCCCCGACGGTCAGCCTCTGCCAAAAGCGCCAAGGTCGTGTCCTTTTCAGGGTGAATGGTATCGAGGGGATCCATAATTACGCCCATTTGGGGTCTTTCAAGCATGAATAATCCTTTAGATTAAAGGCATGAACCTAAGCTATACTTCTGATAATATCTCAAAATTCAGTAACAGAAAAGGATTGATTCGGTATTGGTTTTAGGTCAAACAACCTTGCAAGAATAGGAACGACAAACGGATAACATGACATGAATGCAAATGATGAAAATGAATCGTTGCTGAACATATTTTTGGAAGAAGCCAAAGATTTGTTAGATGCTATTTCTGCAACTTTAGAGAAATGGTCAAAGGATTTGAATAATAAATCCTATTTTGCTGATCTAAGGCGCGATCTGCATACCTTGAAAGGAGGTGCGCGCATGGTTAACCAACCCGCCTTAAGTTTGCTCGCGCACGAGACAGAGTCTTTTTGCGATGCGCTTTTAGCGAGCAGAATTCCTGTGGATAGACAAGCATACGAAAAAGTATGCGCCAATCAAGATCAGATGCTACATATTCTAGTAGGGCTATTTCCAACAACATTCGTCGTGTCAACGAAAAATCCCATAAAACAGGTCAATGAAAAAATGAAAATGCCAGTAACAACTAAAAAGCCGGCTGTTGTTTTGATTGTCGATGACTCTGTGACTATTCGTACGGTGACTAAAAATTTTCTAGAACATCATAATTTCATCGTTGTTACTGCTAAAGATGGCTTAGAGGCATTCGAAAAACTAGCACAAACGCGACCCAATATTATTTTGCTTGATGTCGAAATGCCAAGAATGGACGGCTTTCAGTTTGCAGAAAAAATGCGTAATGATCTTCAGTATGCAGATATTCCGATTGTCATGATTACATTTTGTATTGGCGCGGAACAGAAAAAGCAGGCTGAAGTCCTGGGTATAAAAAAGTTTATGGCTAAACCTTACCAGGAATCAGAGTTGTTAGAAACCATTAATGCGCTGCTAGTAAGGGCTTAAGCAAAAATAACTTTGACGTTTAGCATTAGGGTGATTCCGGTAAAAATCCATCTGCCTGCATATTCCACAGTTGTGCGTAGTGATGATTTGCGGCAAGCAATTGCTTGTGAGTCCCATCTTCAGCAATCTGACCGCGCTTGAATACTAAAATGCGATCCATATCTGCAAGCGTTGAAAGCCGATGTGCTATCACAATCGTGGTGCGGTTGTGCATTAAATACTTGAGGCTTTTTTGAATAAATTTTTCTGTCATCGAATCCAATGAAGAGGTTGCCTCATCTAAAATTAAAATCGGTGCATCTTTTAATATCGCACGCGCAATTGCAATGCGTTGACGCTGACCACCCGAAAGCTTAATGCCGCGCTCTCCGACTAAAGTATCGTACCCGTGTTCCATATGCTGAATAAATTCGTCGCAATGTGCTTTTTTAGAGGCAGCCATTACCGCTTCATCAGAAGCATCGAGACGACCGTATCGAATGTTCTCTATCAAAGAGCGATGGAAAAGTGTGGTATCCTGTGGAATTAAGGCAATCTGATCACGCAGTGAATCTTGTGTTATCTGTTTAATATCTTGGCCGTCAATTAAAATACGCCCGCTTTCTATATCAAACAATCTTAAAATAAGATTGACAAAAGTGGTTTTTCCCGAGCCCGAGTATCCTACCAAACCGACTTTTTGGCCTGCATGCAGTGTAATCGTTTTATCTCTAAAAAGGTTATGGTTTCGAGTATAGTGGAAAGAAACATTGTCAAACACAATTTCTCCACGCGAGATATCAATAGGTTTTGCATGGGGGACATCGCTAATATCATGTGGCGTTTGTATTAATGTCAGGGCTTCTTTACAAGTGCCTATATCTTCATACACTTTAATTAAATGCATGCCCATGTACCAGGCCAAGCCGATTAAGCTGAGCGAAGTCAAGATTAAAGCCAGTTCCCCGTTTGTGATTAAGTCTTTTTGCCAGGCATAAAGCCCCAATCCAATCATAATGAAAACAAAACCTTGACTGAGAGCACCTAAAAACACTTTCATAATCGCGTTATAGTGTAACAAGTTGTACGATGTTTTGATTTCTTGATTTTGATAGGTCGAAAGATAATGCATCTCGTGGCGTTTTTTGGCAAACAATCGAATATTTGCGATATTCGAAAAAGCATCCACTATTTTGCCATTGAGTTGTGTGACGGCAGCAGAATGAATGGCAGATTTTAGAGCACATTTTTTTGTGAAGAAATAGGTGATCAATATATGTAATGCAAACCATCCCGCCATAATATAAGAAAAGAGTGGTTTGGCATGGTATAAAATGACAATATTAATACAAAAGGCCAGAACGACTGGGAAAAAAATGGTAAAAAAAATCGTTAAGACACTTAAGATCGCATCAGACATGCGCGAAATTTTACTGCCAATGCTGCCAGCGAATTGATCAGAAAAAAATTGGTGTGAATGCGAAAGGGTATATTCAAACATCGCTTTTCGTACATCGGCTTGAAATCGCGGGTAAACGCGAGCAGAAAGGAAGTCATACAACCGAAACCCAAACTCTATCAATAACCAAAGGCAAATCCAAGCAATTAAGGTGGTGCTCAGTGCCGAAAAAATAAGTGCCTTGTCATGTGAGAACAAAGTAATTTTATCGATAATCAGTTTAACAAAATAGGGAAAAGAGGCTTCTTGCACGGCCCATCCGAGGTTTCCGTATATCAAGAATAGAAAACGGCCACGCTGCGGTTTAATAAAGCGCCAAAAGAAGCTTGGCAAAGTGTGCGGTAGCGTAGACATTGCAATTCCTGTTAAGGACGAAATAAGGGGTTAGAGCTACTGATCCTAGCAGTGTTTTTAGTTGACTACAATACTATGTTTTTATATAGCACTCGTTAACTTTATTCGAACGAAAAATTGTTGAATCGTATTCATCATATTCTTGGAAAAGACTTATTTGTTAGAAGTGTGGTCGCCCAACGAACACTCCCTGTGATCGTTGGGCGTGGCCGGACATCACTGCCCATTCCGTGCATCCTTGCACTTGTCAAGATTCTGTTTACCAATCAACAGGAATCAGTGTATATGGCAAGCTGTTTAAAATAAACTCTTTTGAACCCTATTTTATGTAGGACTTTTGCTATAAAGATTGCGAGATTTGTGAAGGGATCAGCAGAGGATGTCAGCAGTATTTCTTAAGTGCGGTTGTGGTTGTCAAACGGGATTGAAGCTGAATTCTGAAAGGCATACCCTGTTTTAGTCAAAATTTAAAATAACTTTCTGCTGGTCAATAATTTTTTTAAAGTTTTCATCGATA